>DATJEQ010000206.1:0-8517 GCA_035496495.1 Polyangiaceae bacterium | reverse complement strand
CGGTCGCGAGTTTGCCGAAGACGCGTTTCAAATTGTCACCGGGCGCCTCACGGAATACCTGCGGGGGCTGCCCTTCACGGTTGAATTCCATGAAGCAATCGCGCCACACCAGGGAACGGGAAAAATGCAAACCATCGTGGTGGAGCGAGCGCGCGGGCTCCTTGATAGCCAGCCTTGAACACCGCAACAGCGTTAAGTGCTCAAGCAGTAGCGCGCGCGCTCAAACCGCAAACTCCGTCGGCGACGCCACAGAGAAAAACCCAACATGCTTGCCGCAAGGGGCGCAAACGCAAATTGGCTGAACCTGCGGTGCGGTTCCAAGTTGCACCCCGGGGTGGCGCCACTGGCGTCGCGAGACGCACTCGCCGTTTCGGAGGAAGAACCGAGCACCCCCGCGTCCAACGATGTAGAGGTTCCGTTCCCGGTCGTGCTGACCTGTCCTGCAACACCCACATGGGCACCGCCATTAGCAGGGGCGCTGGACCCTACACCCGGTGCAGCAGCATCGCTCACAGCTGAAACTCCGCCCTGCCCGGTGCTCTGCCCTGTGCCCTGCCCGGTGCTCTGCCCCGTGCTGGCATCTTGAGCGCCCTCAACTCCTCCTCCAAAGCCTTGCCCAGCATCCGGCGCCGCTGGCAATTGGGTGCCGTCATCCACGATGGTGCAATCGCGGGTCAATCGCAAGATCAGCGGGCTACCATCGAAGCCATCCGTCGCTCCAGAATAGGGAGTGACTTCAACCCGACAATTGGATCCCTCACGAATGGCTGCCACGTCGCTTTTGCCGTTTTGATCGACTGGCGCATCGACGACGACGTGCACCATCCCCTCACTGGCGGCCACTTGATAAACCAGTGAATTCCCGGATGCGCCGTCGGGCGAATCGTTCGTGATCACGGCCACCGACTGCGGCGATCCTTCAACCAACACGCCGCGGTAGCCAACATCAGAAAGCAGCACGCCAGTGCTCAGTGAGCCAGCGCTCTCCGCATCGATCACATGGATGGCAAACGCCGCAGGTCCGGCCACGTCAACTCGGTACTCCGTTCCCGAGGCGATACGGGACACATCACAGGCATGATCGGATGATGGGCACTCAGTCGCGTGCGGCATGGTTCGCACACTGGGCGTTCCGCTACTCGACCAAATCGCGTTGATGCCCAGGGAAGACTCGCCCAGCGTGCTGGTGGCCACGCTGCCCGCCAAACTCAGCTCGGAAGGCGTGCGAACACGCAGGTGCAAGCCCCGCTCCGGCGAACCGGTGACCGCGCGATCCACCAGCACCACCGTGCCCCCGTTGGCATGGGGAATCAGCACGAAATCCCGGAGCGCTGTCGCAACGTCGCTGGGTACATCACTGCGGCGAAATTGATCCGCGTAGTCGCAGCGGGCGGCGGCAATACCCGACGCCGATTGTCGCCACCAGCGCATCCCTGTGCTCTCACCCCAGTAACCCTGACTCGGCGAATATCCGGAAGGCAACACCGCCGAATCAATCGCCGGAGCATTGCCGGTGAGCGTCGACAAGCTCCCGTACGGAGACGGATCGACGACCAAATCGTCTGCAGCACGCGTCAACACCCAATTGCCGGCGTTACTGTATTGATGATCGGACACCACGTGACGGGAGCATTGAAAGACGCCCCACACCGTTTGCGGATCCCAAGAGCCGCGAACGTACCAATTGCCCGCGCCGCTTGCCAAATACTGCGTTGGTGAATCACTGGCCAAATCGGCGCTGGGGCCCTGTGCGGCCAGAGCCAAAGCATCAAAGAGCGGATTCTCGTTGGTCAGGTTGAGATCGGAGTTGAGTTTGCGCGCCAAGCTCTTGGCTTGTGGATCCGCTGGGCCGGCAATCGCGGCGAGCAAGGCGCCATTGACGGGAGCGCGATAAGGCGTCGTGTTGTCGGAATCGCCCCCTGTGAAACTCATCTTGGTCATGGGTGTCAATCCATGGGTGAAACGTAGTGGCAGAGAACTCGCCCAAGTTTCGATCCCTGGAATAGTGACCCCAGCGTCATTCATGGCGCGGGCGGCCAGCGAATATTCCAACACACTGAGCGGCCCGTACTGCCAGCCCTCGGCCCAATCCCCACCTGCGAGCACCCCACCGGCAGCGAGCGCCGGCGCCATGTCCTGCGCCCAGATCGTATCGCGCACTGTCGCCCAATGCGCATCACCCAACGCACCCGCCTCACCGGCCTCCGCAATTGCAATCAACGTCGCCGCAAACGTGTAGCCCGCTTGATAGTTGGCATCCGGCATATCTCGCAGGTAGCCGCTCGTGCTGTAGTAGCTTACCCACGCGTCGAAACGCGCACGCGACCGCGCGCGAAGGGCCTCTGTCACGCCCGGGGCATCATGGAGCCAGTCGTACGCCAGGGCTGCAAAGGGAGCGAAAGTGCGCATGGCGTAGCCCGTGTCGTGGGTCACCACCGTGTCGCCCCCTAGGCCATCACCCACCGTCTGGTAATCGTCCAAAAGCACGCCCCAATACTTGATAGCGGCAGCAAGGTGGTCGGTATTTCCAGAGGCTTCCCACGACAACAAGCAGCCCGATAGCGTCGTCACAAATTCGAATCCTTGCCAGCCGCCGGTCGCGTAACTCGCCGGATCGGCAATTGCAGCGGAGCAGCGGGCTGCACCCCGTGCCACGGGGCCATTTGCCACGCCCGCCTGCGCCTGAATGCCAGCTAACGTCGGGGCATCGAGCCAGATGCGTGGGTGTGCTCCGCTGGGAGCCGACTGAGCTCGGGCAGAAACCGCCGCAAAACAGCCAGCAAAGCTCAAAGCTGAAACAACCATTAACTTGAGAGCTTTTGTCATATGGGGCGGTTTACCATCCGCGTGGCAAATCGCACCTGTGCGCTGTCGCAATTAGGCACATATGACAGAGACCTGACAGGCGAGTTTGCCGTCGTTAATTTTTCCGCTCGCGGTGCGCAACGGCACAGGCCTTGTATCAATAGGCAATGTCACATGTGCGGAATTGTCGGTTACGTGGGCGGCAAGGCAGCAAGGCCAATCCTTCTCGATTGTTTGAAGCGCTTGGAGTACCGAGGCTACGACAGCGCCGGTGTGGCATTGCATCTGACCAAGGGCGTTAAAGTCACACGATCAACGGGCCGGCTCTCAGGTCTTGAGGCTAAACTCCTTCGCCTGAACGGGCAGTCAACCAGCGCGCAGATCGGGATCGGGCACACACGGTGGGCAACGCACGGGCGGCCTAGCGAACAGAATGCCCACCCACACAGTAGCCCCGACGGAAAAATCGTCGTTGTGCACAATGGGATCTTCGAGAATTTCGTCGAGCTCAGACAGGATTTGGTGAAGGAGGGCATCACGCCCGTTTCACAGACCGACACTGAATGTCTGCCGTTGTTGATCTTTCTGGCGATGCGTCAGGGGGAAAGCTTTGACGAGGCATTTCACACAGCCATAGGCCGGGTCAGAGGCAAATATTCCATTGCATGCCTGCACGCGGATCACCCGGGAAAGATCCTCTTGGCGCGCTCGGGCCCCACGCTGGTGGTCGGGATTGGAAAAAAAGAATACTTCATTGCATCGGACGTGGCACCCCTGCTGCCACACACGCGTCAAGTTGTCTTCCTGGAGGACGGCGACACGGCTGTGCTCAGCAGGCAAGGCCTTCAGATCACCGATCGCTCGCGACGCTCGCTGGCGCGTCCAGCCGTTCACATCGATTGGGACAGTGAGGCGGCCGAGCTCAACGGGCACCGGCACTTCATGCACAAGGAGATCCTCGAGCAGCCGACGGCATTGAATCGTACCAGCGAGGCGCACCTTTCTGACAACGAAGTGGCGTTCGATGTCCCGCGCCTGGAAGACGCGTGGCCCAACATCGACCGGGTGGTGATCGCTGCCTGCGGCACGTCGTGGCACGCTGGATTGGTCGGCAAGTTCTTGATCGAGCGCTTGGCGCGCGTGCCGGTAGAAGTCGATTACGCTTCGGAGTATCGCTATCGATCTCCGATCGTTTCGACCCGAACCCTGGCACTCGCCATCACTCAAAGCGGAGAAACCGCTGACACGCTCGCCGCGACGCGGGAGGCAATCGCACGGGGCGCGCGCACGCTCGCGATCTGCAATGCTCCGGGATCCCAAATCACCCGAGTTGCGGAGGGGACCTTGCTCACGCTCGCAGGGCCGGAAATCGGTGTTGCGTCAACCAAAGCGTTCACGACGCAAGTCGCTGTCCTTTCGCTGCTCGCTCTGCATCTGGCGCGAGTGCGGGGAACGCTGGGCCCAACGACCGCACAAGAGCTCGTGACTGCTCTGAGGGTTTTACCCTCACAAATCACACAGGTGTGCGCTCTAGAGAGCCAGATCCAAGAGCTTGCTTGGGAACGTCGCCAGGCGACGAATGCGCTCTACATCGCACGCGGGCCGCTCTACCCCATTGCCTTGGAGGGTGCGCTCAAGCTGAAGGAAATTTCCTACATCCACGCTGAGGGCTACCCTGCAGGGGAACTCAAGCATGGGCCAATTGCGCTGATTGACGAACAAATGCCGGTGATTGCGTTGATGCCAAAAGACGAACACCGGGAATCGACGCTCAGCAATCTTCAGGAAGCCGTGGCCCGCGACGGCAAAGTCGTCGCATTAGTGACTCAGGGAGAGCGTGCCCTGGATGGGGTGGCACAGAGCGTATTAGAACTGCCCGAGACACATCCCTGTCTCGCTCCGATCTTGTATGCCGTGCCCTTACAGTTGTTCGCCTACCACCTCGCGTTGCTCAAAGGTTGCGATGTTGACCGGCCGCGCAACCTCGCCAAATCGGTAACGGTCGAGTAGTGTCGTGCTGGGCCTTTCACCAGGTGACCGGCTGCGCCCCGCGGATGAAGCGCCACAAGCCGAGGAGTGCAGCAACATTCAGCATCACGAATGTGCGCGCTAAAGCACCCAGGCGCCCCACGCGGTGCCCGAGTGCAGCAAGCGCGTAGAACACGAGCTGCCCCGCAGCGAGCGCGAACCAGAACCCGCGTTCCCCCGGGGAAAGCCTGGGAGCGAAAGCGAGCAGCCACGACAAACCAAGCAAGATCACAAGCGCCCACGGGCACACCAGCCGCAGCAGCTTGTGCGAAACTATCGCCAACCACAAAGGATTCTTTCCTGGCACGAGCAGCCAAGGCAGTTTTGCAATCAATTGATAGTTGCCGGCTATCGTGCGCACTTTTCGGGCAAATTCTTGATCATCTGAACACGCCCGATCGTGCGCGATAGCCTCGGTCGCCAGCACGATGCCCTTGCGCCGGCGCGCCACACACAGCGGCACGAACATGTCGTCGAGCAGCAGATCTGGCGGCATTGGCTGGAAATCTAGACGTCGCAGGGCATACAGACTTCCCGTGACGCCCACCATGCTGCCCAGCCGCGCCTCTGCCCCTCGAATGAAGGTTTCGTAACGCCAGTAGGCGCCAGCTCCACTGGCTCCTGCCAACACCAAATTACCCGAGACACAGCCAATAGCAGGATCGCCCAGGGCGTCGAGCAGCCGTCGCAGCGCAACGGGAACAACCATTTGGCGTACGTCCGTCATCAACAAGACCTCCCCCTGGGCCACTTCGGCCAGGGCATTCAACGCGGAAGGTTTGCCTGAACGTTGCTTGCTAACGCGCAGTTTCACCCGCGGATCGGTTTGTGCAATCTCGCCGACAAGCAGCTCGGTCGCATCGGTGGAACCATCGGAGTAGATCAGAATCTCGATCTTATCGGGGGGATAATCCAGCGCCTGCAGGCTGCGGATTTTGTCGACCACGTACTGTGCGCCATTGTAGACCGATAGGCACACGCTGACAGTCGGTTGAAAATCGCGATGCAGCAAGCCGGCTCCCTGCGCCGAGGGATGCGGGGCAATCCTCGACCAAACAGCGACCAGCACCGGGTAGCCGGCGTACGTGTAAACGACGAGACCCAGCGCAAAAAAGCCCAGCAACGTCATCCGTGCGCTCCCAGCGCGACGCCCCCTGGGGATGCCCGAGGACGGGTGACGACGCTGCGGTAGAGGCGCTCATAGTCGCTTGCCATGCGTGACGACGAATAGCGTTCGAGCACTACCTGCCGACCCTTTTCGGCGACTTCAAATGCGGCGTGAGGCTTGCTGACCAACCAACTCAGGCTGGTATTGAGCGCCAACGTATCTCCAGGGGGGATCAGGAATCCCGTCTCCTCGTGCTTAACCAGATCCGGAATGCCTCCCACTGCCGTGGCAAGCACGGGAATACCGGTTGCCATAGCCTCCAGCAGCACCAGGGGAAGGCCTTCCATACGCGATGGCAGCGCGAAGACGTCGAATGCCGTCAACACGTCGGGAATATCCCGACGCTCACCAAGAAAATGCACGAATTGCTCATTCCCGTTCACCTTTGCTTGAGTCATCAGTGCGTCGCGCTCCGATCCGGCTCCGACTATCAACAATCGATTGTGTTCGCTGAACAGGTTGGCCATCGCTTGGATCAACAGCCCTTGATCTTTTTCTCGGGCTAATCTTCCCACAGTACCGACCACCCAGGCATTCTCGGGAATGCGCAGCTCCCTGCGCACACGCTGCCGTGCAGCCGGATTCGGGGTGTACAGGCGTGTGTCGATTCCATTGGGGATCACGTGCAGCTTGGCGGGGTCGCATTCGCGATTTTGCAGCGCAATCTCGGACAAAGCAGGCGTTACCGCCACATACGCGTCGACCCACTTCGACACAGTGCGACGCAGCCACTTTCGACGCGCCATATCCGGATTGATCCCGTGTTTGCTATGAACGGCAGCGGCGCGCAGCAGGCGAGCAACCGGGGTACCGTAAATCATCGCTTGCGGATTGTGCGTGTGAACGACGTCGATGCGAAGGCTTGCCAGCCGAGCGGCAACGCGCACGGACAGGGTGGGGTCAAACCCCGATCGCTTCGCGATGGTTTCAGTTTGCGCGCCTGCTTGACGAAATGCGATGCCGATCGGTTCCTCTTGCTCACCGGCGAGCGATACTGCAATGACTTCGTGCCCCGCGCTGAGTTGCGCTTTCGCCAAATCAACGGCGACGCGTTCTTGCCCCCCCATTCCGAATGACGACAGAATGTGTACTATTCTTAACCCATTCATCGCCCAAGGCCTCGCACCATGACCCACGGGGTTTTGGCAATCACCAGCAATTCCATTACGGCGAAAGTGACGAACTGTTCGAGCCCCGCCACGTAGGCGAGATCGAACAGCAGCTTGTTGCGCATGTCGTCGGCAATCGATCCTTCAGCACCATCAAGCCTCATCGGATTAACCAGAGAGTCTTGTAGCGCGGCGATCGGACTGTCTGGGCTGGGACGTCCCAGGTAGCCGAGTGAGATTTGTGCGAGACCCGTGATACCCGGCTTGCATTCGCGCATGCGCTCCTCGAAAAATGGAATGGTCAGGGCCAGATTTTGCAGCAGTTCAGTGCGCTCCGGTCGCGGGCCGACCAAACTCATGTCCCCTTTGAGCACGTTCCACAACTGGGGTAGCTCATCAAGCCGTGACTTGCGCAGTATCCGCCCTATTCGAGTCACGCGTGGATCGTTTTCCGCAGCAAGAACGGCCCCCGTGCGGCTTTCCGCATCGACACGCATGGTGCGCAATTTGATCATGTCAAACTCCGCAAATGAATAACGGCCGCCTTCGCTGCGCCCAACGAAGGTCGAAGCACGTCGCTGCCTGTAGAAGATCGGGCCTCGCGAATCGAGACGCATGGCAACGGCGAGAAATGGCAACAGGACAGCAAACAGGGTTAAGCCGATGAGGGCAAACAGCACATCAATGCTTCGCTTGGTTATGCGCACAGAAAGTGGAATTGTGCGCGACCCAGGCGACGCAACGCGAAAGATCTGGTAGAACGACCGTTCAAGGGAGGTGAGCGTGATGGACATGATTAAGGTCTCCGTACCGGCAACCTTGACCTATCGCGACATGGTGCTGCGCGTGGTGGCCTCTAGTTGCCGACTGGTGCGAACCAATTTTGGAACCATGCAAGACCCGAGCCGGGACTCACATGAATTCGATGACAAGGTCGTTTCCGCAGTCGGTGAGGCCTTCAATAATGTGGCAATACACGCCTACCGTGACCGTCCTGCAGGTCTGGTCGAGCTGGAATTGGAAATGGACGCCCGCTCGATCACAATTCGCCTCAAGGACGACGGTGGGGGGTTCAGCCTCGCTGCGCAACCGAATCCCCACTTGGAAACGCTGCCGGAGTCAAAGTTGGGTTTGTACATCGTCCGCTCGTTCATGGACCAAGTGACCTATAGACCCGGCAATTCCCCAACGGATCCCAACGTACTGACGTTGTTCAAGCGGTACGAATCCGCGGAAGACTAGTGAGGAAGCCGGTTCCCTCGCGTTGCTGCCACGGTGTCGCTAAACAATTCTGCAAACCGCGCAGCCTGCCGTCGGCGATCGAATTGCTCAATGCTCTGTGGCGCAACCTGGGGCAGCGTACCGGCGCGGAATTGACCCAGCAAGCGCGTCAGGCAATCCGCAATT
>DATJEQ010000205.1:0-17858 GCA_035496495.1 Polyangiaceae bacterium | reverse complement strand
TTCACCGCGAAGCCGGCGGGCCCCACGCCGAGGTCGTCGCGCTTTCGGCGGCAGGCGCGGCCGCAAAGGGTGCCAGCCTGTATGTGACGCTTTCGCCCTGCAATCATCAAGGTAAGACGCCGCCCTGCGTCGATGCCATCATCGCAGCCGGCATCGCTCGCGTGGTGATCGGCTGTGACGACCCGAACACCCGTGTAGAGGGCGGCGGCATTGCCAAGCTTCAAGCATCTGGAATTGACGTCACACGCGGTGTGCTGGAAGGGGAAACCAAGGAATTGATTCGCCCTTGGTCCAAGTACATCACTCAAGGGTTGAGTTTTCTCACGCTCAAGCTGGGCGTGTCGCTGGACGGGCGCATCGCCACAAAGACGGGGCATTCCATGTGGATCACCTGTGAAGAATCTCGCGCTTACGCTCACAAGCTGCGTGCGACTCACGACGCGGTGTGCGTGGGGGTCAACACCGTGATCCAGGACGACCCTCAGTTGACGGTGCGCAGCGTCCCTGGTCGCAACCCGATTCGCGTGGTGTTCGACAGCAAATTGCGCATTCCCCTCGACTGCCAGCTGGTCGTCAGCGCGCGCGACGTCCCGACTTGTGTCGTGACCAGCGACGCCGCTGGCGAGGCAGAGGAAGCGGCGCTCATTGACCTCGGAGTGTCGATCGTGCGCGTACCGGTGAACGCCCAAGGCCGCTGCGACATGGTTTCTGCCCTGCGGGCACTCGCGGCGCGCGAGGTGGTGACCGTGCTGTGCGAAGGCGGGGCTGAGATCGCGGGCAGTCTACTCGCCGGCAAATTGATCGACGACGTTCATTTGTTCATGGCCCCGATGTTGCTTGGGCCACGGGGTAGACCTTGGGCAGTGGATTGGGGCGGCCCAGAATTGCCCGAACACGCACCGCGCATTGCAAAGCCCCAGTGGGAAGTGTGCGGTGCAGATCTGCATGTGCACGGATCGCTCACCTACCCGAAGAAGCCAAAAACAGGGCCTGTGCCACAGGTTGCGGGTTGATCATGCCGGTGTTAAGTTAGCTTCATGCTGCGCACCATCCTCACTTACCCCGATCCGCGTTTGCGCGAAATGGCGCACCCCGTGAAGGAGGTGACCGAAGAGATCCGCACTTTGGCGCAGGATATGGCGGAAACGATGTATCACGCACCGGGTGTCGGCCTCGCGGCCACTCAAATCGGCGTCGCTTTGCGTGTGTTCGTGATCGACATTGCGGCGGAAGACGAACCGAGCGATCTGAAGGTCTTCATCAACCCGGAAATCCTGGAATCAAGCGGTACGCTGATTTGGGAAGAAGGGTGCCTATCGTTCCCCGGTGTGAGTGAAGAGATCAAACGCGCTGCTTCCGTGCGCGTGAAAGCACTGGATATCGAGGGCAAGCCCTTTGAGCTTTCGGCTACAGGGTTACTTGCGGTGGCCATTCAGCACGAACACGACCACTTGAACGGCGAACTGATGATCGACCACTTGAATGCCGTGAAAAAGCGGCTGCTCGGTCGCAAGTTGGCGCAATCGGCAGCATCACCTTAGCCGCGGCGGAAAAGAGAGTCGTCGACTGCCACGCCGCGGGCTCGCAGCAAACCTGCCACCGTGGGCGGCGTACCAACGGCCGCGCAGGGCCCTGTGATCTCGCCGGTGGCCGACGTGAGCGCGCGAAAGATGTCGACCAATTCCACACCTTCGGCGCCCGACCGCGGTTGCAGCTCGGCGATTCGGGTGAGTTGATCGCGGCCGTCCTTCAGGTGCCCCAGTTGCGCGGCCACGTTGAAGCCATTGGCCAAGACTTTGCGCGCAACCTCCACAGGGTAGCTGCCCACGCTCCCCGCTGCGATCAGCGGCAGACGCTCCATGACTTGTTCAATGCTGCTCGCTGGCACCGCTGCGATCACGCCATCAGCGCCCGCGAGGATCGAATCGAAAGCCAGCGCCGCAGCAGGGCCACTCATGTCCTCGATCAGTAGCCTTCCCAGGGTGCGGCTGCGCAAAAGACGAGCAAGGGCAAGCTGCTGCCCCTCGATTTCTTCCGCATCCAGTCGCACCCTATGACTGGCCCCGAATGTGAATTCGTTCCCCGCTTCAATGACCGTCCACGCATCGACGGCTGCTGACTGAGCCAGCGCGCACAGCAACGGGGCGCCGCCGCTTGGTCGCGCCCCCACTACGAGCACATTGAGTCGCCCCTGCATGCACGCCCGAAGGAATGCCGCGGCCTGCGAGGTCAGAGTGCCCAAAGCTTGCAACGATTCCAGCGAAGTGGCGATCTGCCCCGCACGAGTCAGGGTTGCGAGGATCCGCTGGGCTGGAAGTTCGATCGCAGAGAGTCGAAAACCGCTAGCTAGCGTGCCACTCACCGAGCGCTGATGCGCCAGCAATTCAATTCCTGCACGGGCGCACAGCCGGCGCAGCGCAACGACGACAGAGGCCGGAGTCGAGAACGGCAATTCTTGACGCGCGGGTTGACCCAATCGACTCACCCACTGGCTGCTTGCGCCATCAATGTCGATGCGAGTGACGGTGGCATCGCCCAGCACCGGACCCAGCGGCCCCAGCTCAAAGAGCTCTTGTTTGGCCAACTGCGACACGCGGCCCGAGTCCCCGAGATTCGCGACAACGGAAACATCCATGCTTTGCACAGCCGCTGCGACGAACGCATCGATCTCCGCGTTGAGTTCAGCGGTGATGTGGTGCTGAAAGACAGCCAAACCAAATCGCTGGTGCGTGGCTTCCACCACAATGCGGGTGGCATTGCACAACGCCGCCCAAGGGCTGTTGGCCACAGCGTGCTCGGCTGGCACCGCGAGCACCGCTGAAGGGGGAGCAGCCTGTGGGGTTGCGTCCAACAGCGACTGCTGTGGGTGCTTCAGCGCCAGCCCGGGGCTCTCCACTACGGCTGGATCGGGCGGCTCCAAAAAAGGCGATGCAACCGCGGCGGGCTTCGCGGGGGGATCCAATTCGGGCCAGGGGACAAGGTCGCCGCCCAGCGCGCCGTGTTGCTGCTGGGCAACGCCGCCGTTTGCTATATCACCCGCTTCAGCACCCTCCGCGCCACCTATCGTGAGAACGTAGTCACCGATGTAAATACGATCGCCCGGAGCGACCGCCGTGGGAACCGTCACCCGCTTGCGATTGACATAGGTCCCATTCGTGCTGTTCTGGTCAGTGACGTAATAGACGCCGTCGCGCAGATTGAGCCGCGCGTGTTGCTTGGAGACGTTGCCTTTGGGCAAGGTGATGTCGTTGCCCTGGATGCGGCCAAGGGTGATTTCGTCGGTGTCGAAGGATTGTCGCTTCTCGGCGCCACCCTTCTCGCTGATGATAATTTCCACCACGTCTGTCAGGTGGCACGACGCCCCTCGCCGGCCTCTCTAATTAAACCACATCAGCACGGATAGCTGGTGACCAGCTGTTTGGCCGGACGCTCAATGGCCGTGAGCACGCTCGTGACCAGATCGGAGCCGTCCGCCCCAAAGAACAGGGCATCGCCCACCCGAGGCTCCCCCAAGCAGGGGTATGGCTCACCCTCCCCGTTGAAGCGCACAGACCCGCTCAGGCCGCGGTGCAACGCCGTGTGTGTAACGAGCCACTTTCCCCGCTTGCGATCCCTCACCGCCACGCAGCAGCCGTCCTTGAAGTGGTATTCGGTGTTGCGCGTCACGTACATGCGATGCCGGCGCCTCTCTTTTCCCTGTTCCAGCGTTGTGCCCATTTGCTGCCTCCCGTGCTTTGCGAAGCTTTCCAGACACCTGACAATGAGGCCAAATTTGGCAATACCCACTGAACAACCGAGCGGTGTCGGGCGGGCCGCGCGTGCACATGCCACCCGGCTCATTGGCAGCAGCGCTTGCCGCACGACAGTGCTGCACGTGATTTCAATGCACGCTATCAGGATCCCGATTGAAGTGAACGGGTGAAGCGCTGACTTCTTCAACGCAACTCACGCGCAGTGCGCGGCGCGTGCATTCTCTTGAAGTTGTCAAGCAAGAAACCGATTCACATCCTATCCACAAGGCCCACTGCACGCGCGTCGCAACACACTCAGTTGCAAACCACCACCGTTATGGCGTTGTTAGTGCTTCACCCATCGATGACTTGACTCCAGCAGAAGCCGGAGTCAACGAACGTCCTCTTTTCATGGCGGGGCAACGACACAAGCGAGGCAGACGCAAGACGAACCATGACAAGGTGATCCGTGTCGTGTTCGGGCCAGGCGGCGGTCGCGTTGCAGAGGCCGCTGCAACAAAAATGCAACCGCTACCAACCAACGAGCCGCGCGAGCCGATCACCGATTTGTTCACACTGGGGGAGATCTCGCGACTACTCAGTTTGAACCCCGCTCGCCTGCGCACGTTGGATCGTAACGGTGTGGTGTCGCCTTCGGGGCGAAAGCGTGGTCGCCGCGCCTACACGTTTGCGGACTTGATTCAATTGCGCACGGCGCAAGCTCTGCTTGAACAGCGCGTGCGGCTGCGTGACGTCACCCGAGCAGTAGGCGCCCTGCGCAAGACATTGCCGCGGGTGACGCGACCGTTGGCGGAGCTGCGCATCTTGTCGGATGGCGAGAAGGTCGTAGTGAAAACCCAAGATGGCGCCTTCGAGCCGCTCACCGGCCAAATGCTCCTGGATTTAGAGGTAAAATCGCTACGGGAAGAAGTGGTGCGGGTGCTGCGTCCCACGGCGGGACGTGAGCGCGCGCGCACTGCGTACGAGCTGTATTTGCGCGCCAGTCGCTTGGACGAGGATCCGTCGACCATGCAAGAAGCGGAAAACCTTTACCGCAGCGCACTGGAGCTCGACCCCTGGCTCACGATTGCCTACACCAACTTGGGCAACGTCCGCTTTCGCATGCAGGACATCGAAGGTGCGGAGATGTTCTACCGCAAGGCGCTCGAGATTGACGGCCGCCAACCCGAAGCGCAGTACAACCTCGGTTACCTGATGCTTGATCGAGGCGAGCCGCAAGCCGCGATTCCGTTGTTCGTGGGAGCCCTCTCTGCCGATCCGCGATTCGCGGACGCGTACTTCAACTTGGCCATGGCCTACGAGCAAGTGGGCGACGCAGAGAAGGCGCGTCCTCACTGGAAGACGTACATCAGTCTTGAGCCTGAAGGCACTTGGACGGAAATCGCACGTCGACACCTGTAGCCAGGTCACCTGAAGAGATTCGCCACAGCATTCCCTGCAAGGGCGCCGGTCGGCTGTTACAGGCGTCGGTGTTTCAAACTGGGTAAGCTCTCGCGCACGCGGGTGAGCACACCGGGATCCAGATCCGCAACAATGATTGCCGTTTCGTCGGCAGCTTCCGCGACGATGGTGCCCCAAGGGTCAATGACCATGGAATGCCCGTAGGTTTGGCGCGATTGCGGGTGTTTGCCCCACTGCGCGGCCGCGATCACCCAGCTTTGCCCTTCGATGGCGCGCGCACGCAACAGGGGGTGCCAGTGATCTTTCCCCGTCGTGAGCGTGAAAGCGGCGGGCACCACGAATACATCTGCCCCCATTTGCGATAACGCGCGATACAATTCAGGGAAACGCAGGTCGTAGCAAATGCTGATCCCCAGCTGCCAGCCGCACACCTCTACCAATGCTGGCTGATCGCCCGGCATGGTGTTAGCGCTCTCGCGATAGGCGGCGCCGTCAGCCAAGTCCACGTCGAACAGGTGCATCTTGCGGTAATGAGCGACGATCTGCCCGTCGGGCGCCACGGCGAGTGCGGTGTTGTAGGGCCGCTTCGGATCGGCGCTGCGCTCGGGCATGCCACCGGCGATCAGTGTCGCGTCTGAGGCGGCCGCTATCTTGCGCAGCCACGAGAGGATGGGGCCTGGCGCGTTCATTGATTCCGCCAACTGCGCCCGCTGCTGCGACGAGCCCATGAATGCGAAGTTCTCCGGCAACACCAGCAACCGGGCCCCCTGCGCGGCCGCCCGCAACGCCAGGGCCTCGCAGGTGCTGAGGTTCGCATCCAGGTTATCTTGGCTGCACAGCTGCAGCGCGGCGACGCGCAGTACCTCTTTCGGCATGCGCGTATTCTAACGCACACGACCGGTACCGGTACTTTGAAACGCTGGCGCTTGCAGCTGGTGTCCTTGCGCGGGGCCGGTTACGCTACGATACCGCCATGAGCGATGCTTCCACCGGCGCAATGCAGCAGTTTGCCGAGGGTGGTCAGCCCGGCGGTGCGGGCGTGCCGGGCCTCATATTGCTGTACGCCGAGCAATTTGCACAGTTGCCTGCCGCCTGGCCTTTGTTGGCAAAGGTGAACACCGTCGGACGCGAAGCCGAGCAAGCCGTGTGCCTCCCGGTAAACGCGGTGTCGCGCACGCACGCGAGCCTTTCTTGGGAGCGTGGCGGATTCACGCTGCGCGACTTGGAGAGCACCAACGGGACCATGCTGGATGGTCACCCAATTTCTGAAGCGCGCCTAGAGCACGGGCAAGAACTGCGTTTCGGCGACGCGATTGTCAAGTTCGTCAGTCGGGACGCGGATCAGTTCGCCCATTATCGCCTAGATGGATCACTCAGCGTCGGCGCAACGCGCCTGGCCGGCAAGGTACAAGCTCTGGTCGGTGGCTTTCAGATCGATCGCATCGCGCAAGAGATCGAGAAAATCGCACCCGCGGATCTGAGCGTCATGGTGTTGGGCGAAAGCGGCACGGGTAAGGAAGTCGCCGCGCGCGAACTCCACCGATTGAGCGGCCGCCGTGGTTCGTTCTGTGCAGTGAACTGTGCGGCGATCCCCGCCAATCTCTTGGAAAGCGAGCTGTTTGGCTTCAAAAAGGGCGCCTTCAGCGGGGCCGACCGCGACAAGCCTGGACTGATCAAAACGGCGCACCAAGGCACCCTGCTGCTCGATGAAATCGGCGACATGCCCCCCGAGGCCCAAGCTAAGTTATTGCGCGTGTTGCAGGCTCGCGAAGTATTTCCGCTAGGCGCTACAGCGCCCGAGCCGATAGACGTGCGCATCATTTGTGCCACGCATCGCGATCTGACGCACCTGCGCGAACAGGGTAAATTCCGTGACGACCTCTACGCGCGTTTGAACGAATACCAATTGCGCCTCCCACCCTTGCGCGAGCGCAAAGAAGACGTTTACTTGCTCGCGCAGAGTTTTCTCAAGCTCCACGGCCGCCCCGGCGTTAGGCTGAGCTTTGCTTTCATGACAGGTCTTCTGCACTACGACTGGCCGCACAATGTGCGAGAGCTCGAATCCTGCATCAAGCGCTCTCTGGCCGTAACCGAAAGCCAGACCTTAGAGCCGCAACACTTGCCGCCCTCGGTGCTCGACGAAATGCGCGACTACGGCGCACCGCTTAAGGCAACCGATAGCGATACCGACCATTCTGCGCCGGACGAAGCGACTCTGCGCGAGCTGTTGGAGCGCCATCAGGGCAACGTGGCCGCCGTGGGTCGCGAATTAGGCAAAGCGCGCATGCAAGTGCACCGCTGGCTCAAACGCTACGGCATCTCGTTATCTGAATTTCGCAACTGAACCTAGAATGACTGAGATTGCCGCCTATTCGAGACACAGCGCCTCGGCTCTGATTGCCGGCGCCGTTATGATTCTTGCATTCACAGGCACCGCGCAAGCGCGGCCCCCCGCCCCTGAGGGCTTGGAGCTGGGCGCCCGCTTGGCAGTTCAAGTCAGTGATCAAGGCACGGGAGTTATTGCTGGCGTGCAAGCCGACTGGCGTGTGATGCCCCTTGTTGCGCTGGGTGTGTATTTCGACGACACCCCAGCCTACGCGCCCACGCGATACAAATGCGGTTGTCTGCCCGATCCGGATCGACCCAGTCGGCTGGGTGGTTTTGGCGAGCTGCACTTGATGCCGAATTCGCGCATTGACCCCTGGTTGCGCGGCGGATTAGGCGCGGTGTGGACGAATCACACGTCGGCAGACGCCGAACTGGGTGCTGGTCTTGATTTTCGGGGGAGCTTCCTCGCGCTGGGCCCTTTCTTGGCGCATATTGCCCCATTGGGCAGCGGTCAGCCTGAAACGTGGTGGTACGCCGGCGCTCGCTTGAGCTTGGCATTTTAGGTTGCGCGGCGGCTCTCGGGGGGTACCCCATGCTCGACGTGGGAAGGCCCCCGCGCCAAGGAGGCATTTTGTCATGCAAATGCGAAGCCTGTTCTGTGCGTGGATGCTCATTCTAGCGATCCCTTCCTGCTCGAGAAAACAGGAGACTCCAGCAGAGCCCATCAAAGCGGCAGCGCCCACTCAGAGCACAACGCCGGCTCTGACGCAGCAGCACAAGCTCCCCGCGCTGCCCCAAGCCCCCGCGTCGTTGGGGCCTATTCGTATTCCTGACGACAACTCGCTCACTCCCGAGAAAGTTCGCCTAGGCCAGCGGCTTTTCTTCGATCGTCGTTTGAGTGTTGATGGTTCCCACTCCTGTTACGACTGTCATCAGAACGAAGACGGAACCGGGGGTCATGATCCCATTGGAACTGGGGCTCAAGGCAAGCCCTTGACGCGGCACGCACCAATCCTGTGGAACGTTGCCTACCTGCCTCGGCTGTATTGGGACGGCCGTGCCGACTCCCTGGAGGCCGTAGCCAAGGGCGCCTGGTCCGGTCCGAACATGGGGGTTGGCGAGGAAAATCTTGGTAAGAAATCGGCAGAGATCGGCGCTCTGCCCGAATACAAAGACGATTTCGACAACGTATTCCCCGCCGATGGAGCAACCCCGGGCACTATTGAGCAAGCGTTGGCGAGTTACGAGCGCACGCTGTTTTGCGGCGACACCGCCTGGGATCGTTACATCGCTGGTCAAGACTCCGCACTGACACCCGAACAGAAGCAGGGCTGGGAGCTCTTCAAAGGAAAAGCCGCTTGCAACGCCTGCCACGTGCCGCCTTTCTTTTCAGATGCGTACCTGTCGCCGGAAGGGGCCTTCCACAACAACGGCATTGGCATGGAAGGTAAGAAGGAATCCGAGGTTGACATCGGTCGCATGAAAGTGACTTCAAACCCATCAGATTGGGCGCTGTTCAAAACGCCGAGCCTACGCAACGTGAGCAAGAGCGCACCCTATTTTCACAACGGCGCAATAGCCAAGCTTGAAGACGCCGTGCGCTTCATGGCCAAGGGAGGTTTCAAGAACAAGAACCGCGATTCGCGCTTGGTCGACAAGCAGTTGAGCGACCCCGAAATCAAGTCGCTCGTGGCGTTCCTTGGTTCACTGGAGTGCACGGGCAGACTTGTGCCGGCTCCCTGAGCCCGCATTGCGACTCTACAAATCCAGGGCTTCGGCTTCTTCAGCGCGCTCCATGATCAGTTTGAAGCGCGGCGCCGGATCTTTGCCCATCAGTTCGTTGATCACGCGATCGGTGCCGAGCACGTCGGAGATCTCGACGCGCAGCATGCGGCGGCGTTTGGGGTCGAGCGTGGTGTCCCAAAGCGTCTTGGGCATCATTTCTCCCAGGCCTTTAAAGCGGGTGATCTCCACCTTGGCGTTGCCCTTGGCGTGCTGTTTGATAATGCGTTCCTTGTCCACATCGTCTGTCGCCCAGAACGTCTCTTTGCTGATGTCAACCCGGTACAGCGGCGGCACGGCGACATACACGCGATGTTGACGGATCAGCTCCGGCAAGTGACGGTAGAAGAACGTGAGCAGCAGGGTGGTGATGTGATGACCGTCGGAATCCGCATCGGCAAGGAGCACCACACGATGGTACCGCAGCTTTTCAATGTTAAAATCCTGCCCCACGCCACAGCCGAGCGCGACCACCAGATCCGCCAGCTCCTTGTTCTCCAGCACTTTCGCCAGGGAAACAGATTCGGTGTTGAGCACCTTGCCGCGCAACGGCAACACCGCTTGGAACTCCCGCTGGCGCCCTTGCTTGGCTGAGCCACCGGCGGAATCGCCTTCCACGATGAACAGCTCCGTTTCGCCGCGCGCGCTACTGCTGCAATCGCTGAGCTTGCCGGGTAGCGTCAATCGAGAACTGGTGGCCGTTTTGCGGCTGATCGCTGCGGACGCGGCGCGAGACGCCTCGCGCGCGCGTGCCGCGAGCACGACGCGCATCACGATTTGCTCTGCCACACTGCGATTCGAATTGAGCCACTGCTCCAAGGCGGGGCGCACCGCGCCATCCACTGTCGCCTGGACGTCGGGATTGTTCAGCCGATCTTTCGTCTGACCTTGGAATTGCGGATCCGCAATGAAGATACTGATGATGCCGAACATGCCTTCGCGGATGTCTTCGGCGGTCAGCGTGACGCCGCGTGGTGTCATCTCATGCGTCTCAATGAAGTTGCGCACTGCTTTGACCAACCCCAAGCGCAGGCCGTTCTCGTGCGTGCCCCCCGAGCCAGTGGGAATGCCGTTGACGTAACTGCGCACATGCTCGTCGGTCGCTTCCGTCCATTGCAATGCGATTTCAATACGGCCGCCGTTTTCACGACGGTGCACGAAGGGCGCCGCATGCACCGCCTTGGCATTGCGCTCGGTCAGGATCTTCTTCAGGTAATCGCTGATGCCTTCGCTGTGCTGAAAGGTGTACGAATTGTTGCTCGTCTCGTCGTTGAAAATGACTTTCACGCCGCGATGCAGAAAACTTGAAACTTCCAGGCGCTCGCGGATGAGCTCCGCGTTGAAATCCGTCTTTGGGAAAACCTGCGGGTCGGGGCGGAAGAACACCGTTGTGCCGCTGCCGCGCGCCGCGCCCAGCTTCTTCAAAGGGCCCGTGGCTTCACCCGCGTGGAATTCCATTTGGTACTGCGCGCCGTCGCGCTTCACCGTTGCGACGAGCTTGCTGGAGAGCGCGTTGACCACCGAAGCGCCCACGCCGTGCAAGCCGCCAGCAGTTTTGTAATTGTCGCCGTCGAATTTGCCGCCTGCGTGCAAGGTGCAGAAGATAATTTCGAGAGCAGTTTTTTTGTGTTTGGGGTGTTTGTCGACCGGAATGCCCCGCCCGTTGTCCGTCACCGTCACTGATTTGCCGTCTTTGTGCAGCGTGACGTGGATCTCGCTGGCATGGCCGTTCATCGCCTCGTCGATGGCGTTGTCGAACACTTCCCACACGAGGTGATGCAGCCCTGCGCTGCCCACGCCTCCGATGTACATGCCGGGGCGCTTGCGCACTGGCTCCAGTCCCTCAAGGACGGTGATGTCTTTCGCACTGTAACTGACCATTGTTCCCTCGCTCAGTTCGCGCCTTCGAACGGCGCTGGCGCCTGCACGTCATCCAAAATCACTTCGGCCAATGCGCCGCGCTTGATCACTTCTTTGCCCCGTCCGCCACGGCTGGTCACTTCGTAGCGCTCGGCCGCAACGCGTTGCTCGCCGCCCATACTGGTACGCACCTTCACTGCATCGCCGTCATCGTGAGCGATCTTCGCGGCGAGCAGGCGGTCATCCGAACCCAGCTTCATCAGCAGAACCCCGCGACCTGGCCCTGAAAGATAATTGACCTCGTCCACATCGGCGACCAACGCCCTGCGCCCGGTGGAAACTGCGATCACCCGCTCTCCGCCGTGGATCAAATCCACGCCAATCACGCGCTGCCCCTCTTTCAATCGCATATATTTTCGACCAGAACGCGTGCTCGGCTCAACGAATGCCGACAATCCGAAACACGCCGCGTAACCATCGGTGGTGGCGCCAAATGCGTAACTCGCTGGCAATTTCCCTTTTCGCTCAGCCACGTCGCCCGTCGCGCGGGGATCCAGCGAAAGAGCCGCCACGATGGTCTCGCCGTCCTTCAACTTGAACAGCTTCTGGATCGGCTCGCCGTAGCCAGTAGTAGCCGGAATGTCGATGAAGCGCGCGGTGTAAACCGTGCCAAAGCTGGAGAAGAAGGCCGCTGTTGCGCGAGTAGAGCCGGCGATGCAGGCCAGCGCGCGATCCCCTTCGCGCATACGACTGCCCGAGGGATCTTTGATCTCCTTCTGCCGCTTCACCCAGCCGTCGACCGAAATCAGCAGGTGGTTGTCTTCAGCGACGATCAGCTCCTCTTCTGAAAACTGCGGTTCGTCTTCGACTTCTTCGATGGCCGTGCGGCGCTTGCTGGCCTTGCCTTCTGCGGCGAGCACCTCTTCCAGCTCCTTCCTGACCATTGCCCAACGGCCCGCAGAAGTCTTGTCGCTCAGCAGCTTGCCAATTTCCTTGGCGCGCTTGCGTTTGGCTTCCAGCTCCTCGTTGATGGCAAAGATTTCCAACTTCGCTAGGCGGTACAACTTCAGTTCCAAAATTGCGTCGGTCTGATCGGCGTCAATTTTGAAGCGCGCGATGATCTTGCTCGCTGCATCCGCCTTACCTTCAGAAGCACGGATCAGAGCGATGATCTTGTCCAACACCGGGAAGATCGTCGCGAAACCCTCCAGGATATGCAGCCGGCGCTTGAGTTCGTTCAATTCGTGTTGAAGCCTGCGCGTCACCACCTCCAAGCGGAAGTGCAAGAAATGCCAAAGGATCTGCTGCAGATCCAAGCGCTCGGGGCGACCGACTTCCGGGTTCTCCGTCGGCACCAGGCAGGTCAAGTTGACGTTGAAGCCCACCTGCAGCTGCGTGTGCTTGAACAAGTAGGCAACGACCTTATGCTCGTCGGCATCTTTCTTGATCTCGATTTCAATGCGCACATCATCACTGGAGACGTCTTTCACGTCCGTGATCAGCGGCATTTTGCGGGAGAGCACGACCTCCGCAATTTGCTCCACCAGCGTTGCCTTGTTCACATTGTACGGCACACTGGTGATGAACAAGGTTTTGCTTGCACGACCCTGCGGTCCTTTTTCCCATGTGCCCCGAAGCTTGACCGTGCCTTGACCCGTCTCGTAGATCTGTTTGATCTCCTCGACGCTGGAAACGATCTGCCCACCCGTCGGGAAATCGGGCCCTTTCAGGGTTCGGCACAGCTCACGCGAGCTCAGATCTTTGCCGCTTTGCAGCGCGTCAAGCAGGCGAATTGCCGCAGCGCACACTTCCTCTGGGTTGTGCGGCGGAATACTGGTGGCCATGCCCACCGCGATGCCGGACGCGCCGTTCACCAGCAAATGTGGCAATTTAGCTGGCAACACCACCGGCTCGGTCTTGGTGCCGTCGTAACTCGGCCGGTACTGCACGGTGTCCTGCGACAATTCATCGAGCAACTTGCCCGCAATCGGCGTCAGCTTGCACTCGGTGTAACGCATTGCTGCGGGCGGATCGCCATCAAGCGAGCCAAAATTGCCCTGACCGTCGATCAGCGGCATGCGCAAGCTGTAGGGCTGCGCTAAGCGTACCAGCGCGTCGTAAATAGAAGCATCGCCGTGCGGGTGGTAATTGCCCATCACATCGCCCACGACCTTGGCGCATTTGCGGTGCTTGCTCTCTGCGGTGAGGTGCTGTTGCCACATCGTGAACAGGATGCGCCGCTGCACCGGCTTCAGCCCGTCGCGAACATCGGGCAATGCTCGGCTGGTGATGACTGAAAGCGCGTAGTTTAAATAACGCGCTTCAACGAGGTCGTGGAGGCTGGCGTGCTCCTCGCCTTTCTTGTCAAACAGCTCGATTTGCTCGCTGCCCTTGCCGCCCTTTACCTTGCGGGGCGCTCGCGGTTTCTGCTTCTTCTTGCTCACTTCAGTCCCTCGAACAAGGGTGCGGATGCACCCAAATCTCAGCTTCGGTAACTTCAATCCTAAAGCCGGTCAAAAAAACGCCTTCTTTCTGCGTTTTTGTTGCGCCCGGCCGACCAACGCTCGCCTCGCGGCAGAGCCCGAATATGCCAGCTCGCCCGCGGAACTGCTGGAAAAACCATTGCTTGAGAAACCAGCCCCAGTGGGCTACTCAGGCGCCGAGCGATTCGCGGGCCGACCCCGGTCTGCGGCGCCCAAACCTGATCTTTTTGCGACTTTCTGGGACTACTGTCGGCCCGCCGTGATGCACCCGATCCACCGCGTTGGATATCGCCTCATCCGGTGGGTTGTCTGCCTGGGGTTTTGCTTCTTGGCGCTGGTACACCAGGCCGCCGCCCAGGGTGCGAGCAGCGGGGCTACCAACGACGAGGCCGAAAAGGTTCGCGGCCAGCCCGTCAGTGAAATCGAGGTGAAAGGCAACCGCCGCATCACCCGGGAGGACGTGCTCAATTACCTGCACCAGCACCCGGGGCAGGCCTTTTCCCCGGAAACGCTGAGCGACGATGTGCGAGCGCTGTGGGCCTCCGGTTTCTTCGATGACATCGTGGTCGACCTGGAGCAACGAGACAACGGGGTGCTGCTCTCCTTCATTGTGCGCGAGCGCCCCAATATCGCCAGCGTGCAATTTCAGGGCAACAGCGAGATCGACAACGACGATCTGAGCGAAGCCATCGAAGTGAAGAGCAACACGATTCTGAACCGCCCCGCGATCGCCCGCAGTATTCAGAAGATCCGCGATATGTACGCGGAAAAGGGCTACTTCTTGGCGGAAGCCGACAGCGAGGTGTTGCCCCAGAAGAACAACGAGGTGGCCGTCAAGTTTAAGATCACCGAGCACAACTCGGTGAGCGTCAAACGCATCACCTTCATCGGCAATGAGCACATCAGTGACGACGAACTGCGCGCCACGATGATCACTGGCAACCCCGGGTTCTTCGGCTTCGGCTCCGGCGGCCCTTTTCGCCAAGACGCTTTCGAGCGGGACGTCGCCATGATCAGCGCGCTGTATTACGACCGCGGCTACCTGGCGCTGCAAGTGAGCACGCCGCGGGTGATGCTCACGCCGGATCGCAACGGCATTGAAGTGTCGATCACGCTGGATGAAGGCCCGCGCTTCAAGATCCGCCAAATGCGTGTCTACGAATCCGACGACCAGGGGCACGAGGTCGACCCCATTGGCGGCCGGCGCAAGCTGCGCAACATGGTGCGCGCCAAATCCGGTGATTACTTCAACCGCGCTGAGTTGATGGAGGATTTGCAGTCGGTAGAAACCCTCTATCGAGACCACGGCTATGCCAACGTCACTGCCGCGCCGGACACCAAGCTGATTCCCGAGACAAACGAGGTCGACGTCGTGGTGCCCGTGCACCGCGGGCCGCTGGTGTACTTCGAGCGCATCGAAATTCGCGGCAACAGCAAGACGCGCGACAAGGTGATCCGCCGTGAAATGGAGATCACGGAAACCCACCTGTACAGTGAGACCAAGCTAGAGCGCTCTCGCCGCCGCATCACTGCATTGGGCTATTTCGAGCGCGTTGATATCAGCACCACACCCGGATCGAAGCCGGATCAGGTGGTTGCCGTGGTGGAGGTAGTGGAAAAACCCACCGGCACGTTCCAAGTGGGTGCCGGCTTCTCCAGCATTGAGAATTTCATCGCCACTGCCCAGGTCCAGCAAGCGAATTTATTCGGGAATGGGCAGTCGCTCACGTTGAATGCGCAACTCAGTCGCATTCGCCAGATGGTCGACATCAACCTGTTCGAGCCGTATTTCCTCGACAGCCAATTCAACTTCAGCCTCGACTTGTACGACCAACTGCGCATTTACAGCGATTTCTCGCAACGCAGTCGCGGCGCGGCGGTGACCTGGGGCTACCCGCTGATCGCCCCGGAGTTGACGGCTTCCATCACTTACACTTTGGAAGAAAATCAGGTTTCTACCGAACGCACCACGACGCTGCTCGGCGGCACCCAGAATCCGGTCAGCATCTTCACCAGGTTGCCGCTGGCGAATTTGTTCAATGACGGCATCACCTCCAGCATTCGCCCCGGCCTCACCTACGATACCCGCGACAACCGCTTGTTCCCCACCAGCGGCATTTACCTGCGCGGCTCAACCGAGCTGGCCCTGTCAGAATTCGGTTCACACAGCGAATTCTGGCGCGATCGCTTGACCGGTCGCTTCTATTACCCGCTCGGCGCCGGCATCGTGCTCAAGCTCAACAGCGAAACGGGGCTAGTGACCAGCCCCTCAAAAGACGGCGTGCCCATCTTCGCGCGTTGGTTCCTGGGCGGCATTTTGGACGTTCGCGGCTTCCCCTACCGCAGCTTAGGGCCACGCATCCCCCTGCCAACGAGCACGGATCCCAATAGCGCACCCATCATCGATGGCGCTCGTATTGGCGGTAACCTGATGTATTACCAAAACCTGGAGCTTGAGTTCCCCATCGTGGAATCGGTGGGCATTCGCGGTGTGTTCTTCACCGACGCGGGTAACGCCTGGAATGTGGAAGCCAACTACTGCAAGCTGGAGAAGAGCATCCCCTATCGGTCCATCAAGCCGTGCTTCAGTTTCCCGCGCGATATCGTCAACCTGAGGACGTCCTGGGGCTTTGGCTAGCGCTGGTTCTCGCCGCTTGGCCCGCTGCGCTTCGAATGGGGCTTCCCCTTCTCGCCGTTGCCTTACGAAGAACCGATGGATTTCCAGTTCACCATCGGCAATTTCTTCTGAGCAAAGCGCGTCATTTTGGCCTGATTTGAAGGCCCCAAATTGCGGCCTCATTTGAGGCTATAAAGCGCTGATTTTATTAAGATTATCTGTCATTGTACCCCTGCTGTTATTGCGCTAGACAGGCACCCGGAAAAAGCCCCAGTGCCAGCGAATTTCTCGCTTGCCCAATGGCCCATTGAACGCCCCCCGGCAGCTAGCCCATGAGCGAACAAGATCCTCCGACCAAGCACGACGAAGTCCCCGTCAGCATCCAGGACGAGATGCAGACTTCATACCTGGATTACGCGATGAGCGTGATCATTGGGCGCGCGATTCCGGACGTGCGCGACGGCTTAAAGCCGGTGCATCGCCGCATCTTGTATGCAATGAGCGAACTCAACCTCAGCTACAGCAGCGCCTACAAGAAGTGCGCAGCGGTGGTGGGCGAAGTGCTGGGTAAATACCACCCGCATGGGGATGCCAGCGTGTACGACGCGCTGGTGCGCATGGCGCAGCCCTTCAGCATGCGCCACATGTTGGTGGATGGTCAGGGCAACTTCGGTTCGGTCGACGGCGATCCGCCCGCAGCCTACCGCTACACCGAGTCGCGACTGTCGCGCATCGCCTCCGAGTTGCTCACCAACATCGACGAAGACACGGTGGATTTCGCGCCCAATTTCGATGAGTCGCGCGAAGAGCCGGTGGTCTTGCCCACACGTTTCCCCAATCTGCTGGTCAACGGCACGAACGGGATTGCGGTTGGCATGGCAACCAATATTCCGCCGCACAATCTGCGCGAGATCTTGGACGCCACCATCCTGCTGATTGAGAAGCCTCAATCAACTCTTGAGGACGTGATGCGACTGGTGCCTGGGCCCGATTTTCCTACGGCCGGCATCATCCACGGGCGCGTGGGCATTCACCAAGCGCAAAAGACAGGTCGCGGCAGCATCGTGATGCGCGCCCGCACGGTGACGGAGCAGATCAAAGGCAGCAATGACCGCGAGCAGATCGTTGTCACTGAATTGCCCTACCAGGTGAACAAGGCGCGCTTGCACGCCAAAATCGGTCAACTCATTCGCGACAAGCGCATTGAGGGCATCAAGGAGGCGCGAGACGAAAGCGACCGCGACGGCATGCGGCTAGTGATCGAGCTGAAGAAAGACGTGTTCCCTCAGGTGGTGCTCAATCAGCTGTACACCTTGACTGAGATGCAATCGACCTTCGGCGTCATCAACCTGGCAATCGTCAATGGTCGCCCCGAGGTGTTGGATATCAAGAAGACGCTCCAACATTTCGTCGAGCACCGCCGCGAAGTGGTCAGCCGCCGCACCCGATTCAACCTCACGAAGTGCGAAGCGCAGCGTGAAATCGTCGAGGGCCTGGGCATGGTCACGACGGACACTGACGTGGTGATCAAGACCATCCGCGAGTCGCGCGACCCGGATGAGGCGAAGGCAAGACTGATCAAGCTGCCGCTCAGGGGGCTGGAAGCGTTCGTGAAGCGAGCGGGGCGCCCCGACA
>DATJEQ010000204.1:0-4688 GCA_035496495.1 Polyangiaceae bacterium | reverse complement strand
GACGGCGATGACGACGATGAGCCGCTGCGCGCAGCCGACGGCGGCGAGGTGGAAGATGTGGCCACCTTGGATCGCGAGGACGACACATTGTTCTTGCGCTTACACCAACGGATGCGCGGCCCGCTGTGGCGCCCCAGCATGAAAGAAGCGCTGGTCTATGAGCACGCGCTGATCGACGAGGCGCAGGATTTGAGCCCCATTGAGCTGGCCGTGATCCTGGGCACCATGAGCAAAGCGCAAAGCGTCACGTTGGCCGGCGACGTTGCGCAGCGGCTGTACATGAACAACGGTTTCACCAGTTGGCGTGACACGCTCTCCGAGCTGAATCTGGATCACGTCGCGATTGAGCCGCTCAAGCTGAGCTACCGCTCCACCGCCGAGATCATGGAGTTCTCACGCGCTGTGCTGGGGCACCTTGCCGATCCCGACCCGCCGCTAGCCACCCGCAGTGGCGTCCCCGTCGATCTATTCCGTTTCGGGGACAGCGGCGACGCCGTGGCCTTTCTAACAGATTCCTTGCGTGAGCTCATGTTGGCCGAACCGCGTGCCAGTGTGGCGTTGATCGCGCGCTACCCGGAGCATGCCGATCTCTACTTCGAAGGCCTGAAGACCGCAGAAATCCCCCACCTACGCCGCATCGCTGAACAAGATTTTCCCTTCAAACCCGGCATTGACGTGACGGACGTGCGCCAAGTCAAAGGCCTGGAATTCGATTACGTCGTGCTGCTCGAAGTCACCGAATCCACCTACGGCGACGACGACGAAGCCCGCCACCTATTGCACATCGCCGCCAGCCGCTGCTCGCAACAACTCTGGGTCATCGCCAGCGGCCCCCCCAGCAAGCTGCTGCCCAAAGAATTGCGCGATCGCGGCTATTGAGTTTGCTGTTCCACCAATGCGGCTCCCGGCGCGGTGGGGGCGACGCGCCGTTATCGGGTCAAAGGTTCCGATCATGAGGTCCTTTTGACCTGGTTTTTTCCTACGATGAGGGTTTCTTCGTTGCCAAGCGACGACACCCTTATGCAAGCAACGGTTCCGGTCGTATTGCTCGGGGTGATAGGGACTCCAATGCGTGCGATCTTCTTAGTTGGATTGCTTCTTTCGGCAGCCCCCGCCTGCAGCAGTGCGGGTAATGGAGGCAGTCGCAATCTTGTGGACGCTGCCCCAGTTGGCGGAGACGACTCAGGGTCCATCGAAGCCGGAACGGATGCCGCAGTCGACGCCGACATCGACGGGCACATGTTGGCCGATGCTGCAGCGGATGCGGACGCTGGAAGGTTCGCTGACAGCAGCGCTCCAAATGATGCATCGACGTCAGACGCGACCGACGCCCAATGCGAAGCAGCAACTTGCTCCTGCGAACAGCCTCCATACCAATCTGTTACGACGGGCGCTGCCCACACTTGTGCGCTGCGATCAGACGGCACAATCGCTTGTTGGGGGTGGAGTGGCGACGGCCAGGCAACCCCACCGGCAGGCACCTTCCTTGGAGTGTCGGCGGGTTACGGCCACACATGCGGCGTAAAATCCGACAATACGGTTGCTTGCTGGGGGCTCAATGACAATGGCCAGGCAATGCCCCCTCCCGGCACTTTCCTGTCAGTGTCGGCGGGCCGCGCTCACACGTGCGGTATAAAATCTGACAATACGGTTGCTTGCTGGGGGCTCAACGACAATGGCCAGGCAACACCCCCCTCAATGGGCACTTTCCTATCAGTGTCGGCGGGATATGATCACACGTGCGCAGTAAAATCTGACCACACACTTCCGTGCTGGGGACGAAATGACAGCGGTGACGCAGTGGCCCCGGCAGGCACCTTCCTGTCAGTGCTAGCGGGGACGTCTTATTCCTGTGCAGTGACATCTGCGCACCTGCTTGTTTGCTGGGGAGATAACACCAACGGACAGAGAGACACTCCTGCCGGTCGCTTTCTATCCGTCTCCACGGGTATGGGCTATCACACATGCGCAGTGCGAACTGACCACACGGTCACCTGTTGGGGGGACCACACGGACGGAAAGGCAACGGTTCCATGCCTGTAGCCGCGAGCGACATCGGCACGGCAATGCGTGCGGTCGGTTTCAGCCTTCTAGCTGCAGTCGCGTTTGGGTGCCACGGCGAGCACAACGGTAGTCTTGCCCACGACGCGAGCATGATGGACGCGGCTTCTGCAGGCACCGAGACTGGCACGGGCGGCGGAACAGGTGCCCGCGACGGCGGCACGCGCAGGGACGGTGGCACCAGGGATGGAGGCATGCCCACTTCGCTCGATGGGAGTGCGACAACTGATGGATCCATTGTGGACGCCAGCGATGGAGCAGTGCCGAGTGACACCTTCCTGTCCGTGTCGGCAGGTGCGGATCACGCATGTGCAGTGAAATCCGACCACACGATCGTCTGCTGGGGAAGAGATTACAGCGGCGACACGATCGCGCCCGCGGGAACTTTCTTGTCAGTGTCGACAAGCAGCACTCACTCTTGTGCGGTCAAATCCGACCACACACTCGCCTGTTGGGGTGATAACATCTATGCGCAGGTGGACGCTACGGACAGACCTACAGGCGCGTTCCTGTCAGTTTCAGCGGGCGGATCTCACACATGCGCATTGAAGTCGGACAACACAATCGCTTGCTGGGGTGCAAACACTGATGGTGACACAACACCGCCGCCCGGCACATTCCTATCAGTTTCAGCGGGCGGGGGCCACACTTGTGGTGTCAGATCCGACCTAAGCCTAGCCTGTTGGGGGCTCAACCAGAGCGGTCAGACAAGTCCTCAATCCGGAACTTTCCTGTCAGTTGCGGGCGGGTATGATTACACGTGCGCGGTGAGATCTGATCACACACTTTCCTGCTGGGGCGACAATCAAGACGGGCGGGCGACCCCTCCTTCGGGTACTTTCCTGTCAGTGTCAGCGCGTGTCTTCTCCTGCGCGGTGAGATCCGACGGCACGCTCGCCTGTTGGGGAGGGCCGCCGGCAGGTCAACCACATTACTTCGATCAAGCGACACCGCCCCTTGGAACCTTCCTATCAGTGTCCGTGGGCAATTATTTCGCGTGCGGAATAAGGGCAGATGGCACGCTGACGTGTTGGGGCGACAACACGTACGGCCAGACCATGGTGCCCTGACAGCCACTGATCTCACCGAACCATCCCGCGATCCAAGCGAAGCGGTGATTTATCGCGTCATTGACGGTCCGCCGGATCAGGTCAAAGGGGCCCGCCCCCAGGTACTTTTGACCTGATTTTAGTTACGCGCGCGGATCTGTATCTCGCTAAAATCCCGGAGATTTTGACGATCTTAGAGCTTGGCACACCGGCTGCAATCGGTGGTTCCAGAAACTGGAGCTACCGACGTGACCACCCTGACCAACAGCAAACCCGACCCCATCAAGAACCGCATCGTTTTCGTTCTGCTCTTGGGATTCTCTCTCCTGGCAGCGGCGTGCTCCAGTGGTGGGATGGAAGTGGCGCCGGGGATCGGGGATGGTCCGGCCACGGGGGGCATTCAGGGAGCGCACGATACCAATGCCGCAGACAGCACCGACTGCACGGAGAGTGAAACCCGCATCTGCCACAACTACATGCCCGTGCACAATGGCGTGCGCCAATGTCTCGTGGGCTATCAGGTTTGCACGAACAGCGCTTGGGGCCCCTGCCTAGAAGGCGTCCCCGAGAACGAAGAAGCTCCCTGAGAACCTACAACGCTGCGAGCGCCCCACCTCATCGCTGGCCGCAACTTCAATGGGACGGTGATTTTCGCTGAAATCGAATGGACTACACCGCGGGGGCGGATGGAGTTACGCCGATTGCACCGGAGGATTTATGGCAATTGGTTTCATCATGCAGTTTGAAAACATGAGCACGGACAAATACGACGCCATCGCCAAGGAGTTGGGCTACAAGCTGCACTCCAACGGGGGCTATCCGCTCGGCGTGCTGTCGCACGCGGTGGGCAAGACGCAGGGTGGCGGGCTCGTCGTCGTCGATGTGTGGGATTCTGAAAAGGATTTCGGAGCCTTCCTCGAAGGCCAGTTGAAGCCCGCCTTCGCGAAAGTAGGCGGCATCTCGGAACCGAAGGTGACCACCTTCGAAGTCCACAACCGATTCCCCGCCTGATCAGCGCACCCCCGCCCCCCAGCGCGTCGCTGGAACTCCAGCAGGTCAACGTCGAGCAGGTCGTAAGATCTGCGGGCTTGGTGTTGCCATTTTCTAGGGGTAGATCGCTCTCCGATACCCGCTACGCGGAGTCGTGCGGTGGCTCAGCGAGCGGCTCGCTCGGCGGCTTCTTTAGAAGAATGAGCAGCAAGAAACCCAACGCTCCCGCAGCGACGAGCAGTAGGTGCAGAGCTGCGAGGGAAACAAGTTCGTGCAGCGGATTATGGATGGAAAATGGAGCAAACGGCTGGATATCGGAATGCATGATGCCATCGGGGATGACATGCCCGAACACGCCTGTAACAGCCGTTGCCAACATGACGCTCCAAGTTGAAGCGGGGCATAGGGCAAGCCAACGCAGAAGCCCGGCATCTGCTGTGCGCAAAAGCCGAAGCCTCAGCCGATCCAAACCCGGCATGAACACCAGACAGGTGGCGGCGCACAGCAGCGAAGCACCGAGGATCGTGTGAAAGAAGCGGTGGACGGGCCACTCGCCACGCAACAGGAAATAGCCCGATTCGCAATCAA
>DATJEQ010000203.1:0-3893 GCA_035496495.1 Polyangiaceae bacterium | reverse complement strand
GCTGGGTATTTTCTTGGTGGTGGCGGTACCGTTCACGGTTCAGTTCTTGCGCTCCCTTTCATGGCTGCAGGGGCGTTCATGGCTGCAGGGGCGTTCATGGCTGCAGAGCTGGCTCACTCTCAGGGGTGATGGATGGCGCACGCCAGCGGTCGTCTGCGCGCTGCTCGCTTTTTCGCTCACCGCGTGCCGCAGTCCTTTCCTGTGCGGCGACGTCAACGCGGCAGAGGGGCTGATGGGCTTGGTGGGCGCGCGGGGGATCCAGCCGGTCGCTGTGGATCCCGCGTTCAAAGGAATGGATCCCAAAGCATTCCACCTTGGGGGGATGTTTGGCCCGCTTGCGCGTTTCAGCGCTCCGCCTTGGAAAGTCAGGAATTTTCGCGCGAAAGCCTATGTCGATTTGGTTGCGTTGCCGAACGAGCTGCATTCCGAAGGGGGTGAGCAGGAGATCATTCCAGTTTACGGGGGCGGTACCGCGTACTTAGGCAATTTGAGTTCCCCGCCGTACACCGAGCAAACCCTCGCTGCGCTGTTAGACAAGGGGCCACTCACCTTCGAGGCCGAGTACTCCAAGTGCCACCACCCGACCATCACTTGGGATCGTAAAGCCTCCGGGCATTACGCCCGTGCGTACAAGACTTGGCTGAGCCAGAGCCCGTTGCGCGGCGTATTGACGGACACGCAAGGCCCCGTGCTGCCTGCCGGCAAGTACCAGGCTAAATTCTTCATACGCCGCAAATGTTTTCACCTCCAGGCCATTGGGTCCGTGAATGCCATGGGTCGGTCTTTATCGATCCAATGCCCGGCGCGGCCCGATCCAGATTACGTCCCGTTCACAGTTAACTTCGATGTTCGCGAGGGCGCGTCGCTGACGTTGAGAGTGACTACGGTACGTGGCCACACCAGCCTGTGGCACGATCGCACTGAGATCCGACGCATTGAGTGACGAGCTGCTGCACAATGGGCCCAGCAGCTAACCTGTGGCGCCTTATTCGAAAGTGCAAATGTACTCGGCAATGCCACCCTTCACCGCGATGGTGAAGCCGGATTTGCCGGGGACTTTGAATGAAGAGCCGGCGCCGTAAACCTGGCGTTCCGTGCGCCCGTCCAGCATCACTTCACAGCTGCCCGCGACGATTTCCATGCCTTCCGGTGCGTCGGTGCCAAAATGGTATTCGCCGGGGTAGATCAGGCCCAGCGTGAGTTTGCTGCCGTCTTGGCGCAGCAGGGTATGGCTGACGACCTTGCCGTCAAAATAGACGTTGGCTTTGGGAACTGCAGTGACGCTTTCAATCTTGGTGGTGCTCATGGCCGCAAAGGCGTGGCACGGCCGCTTTCAAGATTGAACAGCAAAAAGGGGGTCAGCGATGATCGCGGCGTTGCCGGGTGCGCAGGGCGAAGAACAGCAGCGAGAATCCCGCAAATACCGCCAAGCTTATGGGTGCACGCCCGACGGCAAAGGAGCACGAAGCCGAGGGTGCTGCGCTTGCGCTGGGCACGGCCATACCGCCACTGCCTGCCGCGTTGCTCACGCTGGGCGTGCCCCCGATCGGGGTGCCGCCCGTGCCTGCGCTGAGCGAAGTCGCCCCGCCACCCGCACCTGCGCCGAGCCCCCCAACGCCGCTCGGGGAGCCGCCAGCGCTGACAACCGGACCTCCGGCGTTGCTTGAATTGGAGCCAGCCATTCCGCCCATTCCCGACATGGACACGGTTGTTGGATCCGTTCCCTCATCGGGCACGAACGTGGGATCTGATGCCAACGCCGCATCCAATGTCTTGCATTCGGCGCCTTGGCACACCAGCCCACCCATGCACAAAGACCCTTGGTCGACTTTGCCGTCGCAATCGTCGTCCAAGCCGTTGCACGCTTCCGGGCTGGGGGTGCCAGGAAAGCATGGCGCTGTAGCCGAGCAATATTCCGCGTAGCGTCGGCACAAGCCCACGCCGCAAGTGGGCGCGGCGTTGTCGTCGATTTCGCCATCGCAATCGTCGTCGACGTTGTTGCAGGTTTCCACAGCGCCGGGGTTGATCGCGGGGTCTTCCTCACTGCAGTCCCCCCCTTTGTCCACGTAGCCGGCAGGTGCACTGCATTCGAGGATGGGTGGCACCAGGCTCGTGCCATAGCCATCGCCATCGAAATCGCGGAAGTACATGGCCCCGGTGCAACCCACCAATCGATCGATGTTCACGATCGGCATCGCTGCGCTGTCCCCTAGCGGTGTATTGCTGCCATTGGCGGCTACGCCGTAGGCCGAGAGGTGCAACGCAAAGGGATCGCTGGGCGCTTTCCAGTCCACCTCGAAGGTGACACTGCCGCCGCTGGCATTCTTGGGGCTGGTGTGGGTGGCTTGTGTTCCCGAGGAGCGGCTGTCGCCCCCCACGGGAGTCAAGACGCCCTTGCCCGCTGTCGTCAGGTAAAATCCGCCGACGTTGATCGCTGAGCCGCTGACCGTGACCGCGATGCGCACGGTGTCACCCAGATTGAATTGATCGGGCGTCATCATGACGCTGACTTGCGCCCCGGGGCCGCCCATGTGGCACTGGGCGCAATTGCCGAAGTAGCCATTGCGGCGTGCCGAGGCGATGTCGCAGGTGGCCAACACCGCCAACGCCGCAGCGATGCCCAGGATCGAGCGCAACGGGGTTGCCCCCAAAAGGGAAAGGTGCGGCGTGGCCAAAGGAAAACGGCGGCCCCTATACGGGCGAGGTTGCGGCATTTGTTCTAGCTACCAGGGGCAGTGTTGCACGCATAAATGGTCAAATGTCGGCTGAAAGATCGCGAAAAACGATTTTGATCGAGCTAAATCGATTGAGCGGGCTGGTATCGTGTAATAGTCGGGAGAGCTACAGCGGAAAGGTATGAAGATGGCGGACGTCAACCAGTGGCTCGCAAAGTTGATCGCGGATCTCGGCGCAATTGCCGGCACCGTGCACTACCTCAAGGGCGAGCAGCTTGAGCTCGCTGCGGCTGTGAACATTCCTGAGAGGGTTCAGCAGATCACGCGTGTGATCCCCAAGGGCAAGGGCATGGCCGGCCTCGCTTGGGAGCGCCTGCAACCGGTGCAGACGTGCAACTTGAAAGATGACAACACGGGTGACGTGCGGCCCGGCGCCAAAGCGGTGGATGCGGCGGCAGCAGTGGCGATGCCGGTGCTCGATGACAGCGGGCAGATCCGTGCCATCGTCGGTGTGGCTTTCAAAGAGACGCGTGAGCTACCCGAAGCAGAGCTGGAAAATATTCGCAAGCTGGCCTCGGCATTGCCCGCAGCGTCGTGATCGAGGTTCAGATCCCCGTCCTGAGCCACGTCGTGTAAGCGACATGGAGTTCAATCGCGTCCTCCGGCCAACGCGGCAGGCTACTGGGGCCGCTGAGTAGATCGCTCTCGCGATATCCCGACGTGACGGCCTTGACCTGCAACTTGTGCTCCTGCATGGCGCAACGCACGCGCCACGAGCGGTACGCCATGATCATGTCCTCCCCCTCTTGCCATGTGCGTCGGTAGTGATGCCCGGGGCCCAAGCTCAGTCGCGCGTTGATCGGCGCTTGTAAGGCGAGCCCTGAGCGCTTTTCTAGCCACGCGATCTGTGCCGCAGCGGATTCGCTCCACGCGACCTCAAAATGCACACCCGGATCTGCCAGTGGATCTTCAGTTGAAGTGGGCCCCAGCCAGCCCGCGTTGCCCGCGATGGCATCCGCATAGGGCACATAGGGCTTGAGATCGAGCAGCGGTGAACCGTCGACCATGTCGACCCCCTTCACGTGCAGGGTGTGGCCTTCAATGCGGATCAGCTCGACCACGCTGAGCCCAATCGGATTGGGCCGGTGCGGCGAGCGCGTTGCGAAAAGGCCCTTCTTGCTGGTGCTGCGCGGTGGCCTCACCTTGGGGCGCCAGCCC
>DATJEQ010000202.1:0-4721 GCA_035496495.1 Polyangiaceae bacterium | reverse complement strand
CCGGGCGGCGTTGGGCAACAGCTGCGTCGTTCTGAGCAACAGTCGCAGCTGCGCGCGCTGCCCCGCTGATAACTCGTCCTCATTGCGGCCCAGCACATCGAATGGCGAGGGATGGCGCGCGCGCGCGGAATAGACGCAGCGCGTGCCAACAGGCAACGCCACCTCAACCAGGCGATCGCCGGAAAACAGCACCCGGGGCCGGCTGCGCTGATCCAGCGTGACAACACAAGGATGGTTCATGAGGCGCGCGCCAATCGAATCGTGGGCCAACTGTAAGCGCGCGCCAACAATGACAGCCGCAAATCCGGATTCACCGCAGCGGGGTGACCCACGACGCTCAACATCGGCACATCCGAATAGCTGTCGCTGTAAGCAAAGCACTCATCCAGGTCGTGCGCGTGAGTTCGCGCGTGCTCCCGCACCAAGCGCGCCTTTTGCGGGCCGGCCACGACGGGTTGCATCAGCTTACCCGTCGCTGTGCGATCCTTCATCTCCAGGCAATTGGCGATCACGGTGGCCCCGCCCAGGCGCTTCGCTAACCGCTCAAGAATGAAGTCCAACATGCCGGAGACAAGCACCACTTCATGCCCCGCGCTGCGCGCGCGTTCGACCAGATCCGCAGCACCGGGATAAAGCGATGGACCCACCACGCGATCGAAGACTTCATCGGCCAAGAGCAACAAGCGGTCTTCGCTGATGCCGTCGTAGGCGCTGTAAAGCAGTTCGTTGAACAGTCTTCGGTCGACCAACTCCGCGAGCGCCATGGCAGGAGCCTTGACCAGCGAGCGCCCCAAACGACGCATCGATTGCAGCGGGTTGGCTTGGTTCACCAGGTAGAACAGCGCCGGGTGCACCAGGTTGGTGGAGAGCAATGTTCCGTCTACATCAAAATAGCTGGCGGCCACGGGTTGCAGGTTCCTTGAGAGCGCTCCGGCGTCAAGCCAGGTGTGCCTTGAAAATTGGCTCCCAAATAGCAGGATTTCGAGGAAATTTGCTGATTTGCGAGCGGCCTCCCCCCAGGGGACAGCCGGGGACAATGACACCACATCGCCCACACGGTCGCAGAATTCGACATGCCCACGAAGGGTAGGCCTTAACGTTTCCTTACTCAGCGCCGAATCTTCTGTAAGGAGCGCTAAAAATGGCCAACGTCCAGGTCTTAGACTTTGCGGCACGCCGCCCCCCCACCTCATTCCCTCCACCCCATGCAGCGCGCCGAGGTCGACCCAGCCGCGGCGAACCTGCAGCGGCGAGCGTCATCTTTGTGGTCGATAGCGACGAGGGCAGCCGGCGTTCAATGGAGCGCGCGTTGCAGCGCGCGGGCCACGCCGTACAGGCATTCTCGGGTGCTGATGCTTTCATGCAGGCGCTCTCGCAGGCCAAACCGCACGCGATTTGTATCGATGCATCACTGCCGGGCCTATCGGGGCCAAGCGCGATTGAGCTCATCCGCAAGCGATCCGCCCATTCGCGCATGATTATGCTGTCCTCTGATCGCAATGTGCGAGGAGCGGTGGATGCTGTGCGGGCTGGTGCTTGGGATTATCTGACGAAGCCGGTGACCACCGACACGCTGGTGCAGTGCGTGACGGAGGCACTGTCTTCGGGTCAGGCAAACGGCAGAACCAGTGCCATGATCGATATCGACGCTGCGATCACCCTCGACGAACTGGAACGCGCGGCTATTGAGGCCGCGCTGCGCCGCACCCGCGGCAACGTGACCCGAGCCATGAAGCAACTGGGCATCGGTCGCACCACGCTCTATCGCAAGCTCAAGCGTTACGGCCTTCGCTGAGTAGGTCGCTGCCAGCGAAACCGCGGCGCCGCGGACAGCTGCGCTGAAATCGCTGTTGCCAGTTCAATAACTCGGGGGACGAAAACCCTTGCAACTTGCCTAGAATTTCGTCGCAATGCGCCCAAGCCTCCCCGCTGCCGGCTGCGGCTCGAGGCGCTGGGGGGCGGGTATGATCTTAACCTGCGCGACGCGGGCGAAACACAACGGAACACGAGGGCATTCTCCATGAAACGAATTGGTTCACCGTCCACCTTCAAGACGACCGGCTTGCTCACAAGCGTCACGCTAGTGCTCGCTGCAAGCACAGCGCTCGCCCAAGAAGCGACTCCGCCGGCCACAACAGCGCCCACTGCCCCGACAACTGCCCCAACGGCAGGCCCAGCCCCAGGTGCGCCCGCGCCTGCTCAACAACCCGCTGCGTCTGCGCCCACTACCGAGCAGCAGCCCGCAGCTCCAACGGGCCCGGCGAGCGATGGCTCCGCGCAAGGCGGTGGCATGATGAATGGTGGCATGCAGGGCGGCATGATGAATGGTGGCATGCAGGGCGGCATGATGGGCGGCATGCACGATGCGAACTCTCCCGCAGCGGCTCAACCAGCTGCCACGGACGATGAAGAGAGCGAAGCCGCAGGCAATGGTCTGACCTGGAACCTATTCGTCGACAGCAGCTACACGTATTCCACCGCGCGCACCGGAACGCTTGTGCCGGCACACCGCGCTTGGGACGGCAACTCCTTCAGCTCCACTGCTGGCCGCCGTACGAACAACGGATTCAATCTGCATTGGCTGGGGCTCGATGCGTCGTACGACGCGGGCGAATTTGCCGCCACCGGCAGCCTGCGTTTCGGCACTGCGGTGCCGATCTACTACGGCGCGAATCGCTCGGATCTGGGCACGGAGAACCTGACGCAGGCCTATGTGAGTTGGCGCCCCAGCGACGCGCTCAATTTCGACTTGGGCCAATTCAACACGATTTACGGTGCCGAAGTGGCGGAGAGCTGGCGCAATCTGAACTACACGCGCGGCGCCTTGTATTTTGCGATGCAGCCGTCGCACCACACCGGCTTACGCGCCAACTATGCCATCAGCGATTCAATTGGCCTCACCGCGTTGGTCGTCAACGGCGCGAACACGGTGGTTGATGACAATGACAAGCCGAGCCTCGGTTTGCAAATTGGCGTCACCCCCAGCGATGCCTTCAGCCTGTACGCCGGCTACTTGGGCGCCCTTGAGCCCAAGACCGACAACGACCCATTCAGCCACTTCTTCGATGTGGTGGCCACGGTCAGCGCCGGCGACTTCAAGCTGATCTTAAATGGCGACTACGATGTGGATGCAGTCACCACTGCCGGTGGTGGAACCAGCAATGCCTCCTTTTACGGCGTGAGCGCCGCGGCGGGTTATACGCTGAACGAGATGGTCGGCTTGGCCGTGCGCTACGAACACCTGGGCGACTCCGACAACGTGATCTACGCGACGCCCAAAGCCACCAGTTTGAACACGCTGACCGGCACGATTGACCTGCACCCGGTGCGTGGCATGACAAACCTGATCGTCCGCTGGGACAACCGCATGGAATTTGCCAGCGAGCGCATCTTCTTCGACAAGGATTCAATGACCACCAAGAAGTGGTTCGGATCCACCCTCGGCGTGGTCGTCACGACCGGCAACTGAGCCCCAAGTCTTAACCACGACGAGGTATTGCCGTGACACTACTCCGAAACCACTCAGCTCATGGGTTCATCACCGGCGCCGCGCTGGTGCTGCTCGCATCGCTCGCTCACGCGCAGGGCATGACCGAAAGTGCAGCTCAGCCGCCAGCGGATCAGCCCAGCGCAGATCAATCACCGGCACCCGCGGCGCCCACGCCGCCGGATCAGGCAGAAGCAGCCGCCGCTGAAAAGCAGGAGAGCGCGTCCGAGAGTAACCTGCACCTGTCAGCGTTCGTCGACGCCAACTATGCGTACACCACCGCGCACAGCAATACGCCGGTTGCGGCGCATCGCGCCTTCGAAGCCAACACGGGCGACGCGCTGACTCACAACGGCTTCAACCTGTCGTGGTTCGGGGTAGACGCCAATTACGACGACGGAAAGATCGGCGCCACGGGCAGCCTGCGCTTTGGTACCGCAGTGCCGGTTTACCTGGGTGGCAACAAAACGGACTTGGGGATTGAGAACCTCACGCAGGCGTTCGCCACCTGGCACCCGTACGACAAACTGCAGCTAGATTTCGGCCAGTTCAGCACCATCTATGGCGCTGAAGTCGCGGAAAGCTGGAAGAATCTCAATTACACGCGCGGCGCGCTCTATTTCCTGATGCAACCCGCGTGGCACACGGGCATGCGCGTGATCTACACGCCGATCAGCGCTCTGACGGTGACCGGTTTGGTCGTCAATGGCGCCAACACCGTCGTCGACGATGACAGTGCTCCCAGCTTAGGCTTGCAACTGGCGTACGCACCCACCCAGCGCTTCTCGCTCAACGCGGGCTACCTGGGCGCGGTGCAACCTAAGTCCAGCGGCGACAATTTCGACAACCTGTTCGATCTGGTGAGCACCGTCCACGCTGGCGATTTCACCCTGATTCTGAACGGCGATCTGGCTTTTTCCCAGCGCACCGCGCAGGATTTCAATGCGGCCGGTGCCCCCATTCGCACCATCTCCACCCCCACCTATTTCGGGGGCAGCCTGGCACTGGGTTACCAATTCTCACACTTGTTCGGCGCAGCGCTACGCGGGGAATTCCTGCAGGATCATCACAACCGCTTGTACAGGTACAACAACGTCAAGCGGGTGAACACCGGCACCGTCACAGCCACCCTCGATCTGAAGCCGATTGAAAAGTCGGACAATCTGGTGATCCGCTGGGATAATCGCATTGAGGCGTCCAACCACGACATTTTCGCGAACAAGAGCGGCACGGG
>DATJEQ010000201.1:0-9760 GCA_035496495.1 Polyangiaceae bacterium | reverse complement strand
CTCAACCTGAAAATAGAGCGTGGTGAGCTGGTGTTCTTCACCGGACCCTCGGGCTCGGGCAAGAGCACACTGCTGCGTCTGTTGTATGCGGCGGACAACGTCGATTCAGGGCGCATCTTGTTCATGGGTCGCGATATTGGGCGACTGAGCCAAAGCTCGATCCCATTTCTGCGGCGCAACATTGGCATCGTGTTCCAGGATTTCAAGCTGATCGACAATTGGTCGCTCGGGGAAAACGTCGCGCTCCCGCTCGAAGTGCTCGGCCTGCCCCACAGATTGATTCGCACCCGAGTCAGCGAAGTGATTGAGCGCGTGGGGCTCGGTGGCAGAGCCAATGAGATCGTGGGCCGTCTTTCCGGCGGAGAGCGTCAACGCGTCGCCATTGCGCGCGCCATTGTGGGCGAGCCGGCTTTGGTGCTGGCGGACGAGCCGACGGGAAACCTCGATCCGCTGCTCGCGGTCGACATTCTGGGACTGTTCGAAGACATCCACGAGACGGGAGTCACGGTTCTTTTTGCGACCCACGATCGCAGCTTGCTCGACATCCGCCCGCGTCGCGTGGTGGTGCTCGACGAGGGGCAAGCGATCGACGTGCCGGGTGGTCTGAGTGCGCACGGCCAAAGCACCGCGCAGGCCAACAGGAATGCGCCGGCCGATTATCAACCCATGAGGGCGACGGCGTGACGGCTCTTGAGCGCGCGTGGCGCGGCGGTCGCAGCGACTGGAAGCTGCACTTGCTCAGCGTATTTTCTGTGGCGGTGGCCTTCGTGTGCCTGACTGCGGCGCTGCTCGTGGTGGTCAACGTCGCTGAGCTGCGCGATCGCTGGGCGCGCGCCGGGCGGGCTTCGATCTATTTGCAGCAAAACGCAAGCGAGGGGGCGATCCAGGATCTGGAGCGCGCGCTGCGCGATTCGGCGGGCGTCAGCGCGGTGCGTTTCGTTTCCACTGACGATGCGCGGCGCGATGTCTTGGCCAACGCATCCGATCCGGTGTTGGCCGCGCTGCCACCAGAGGCTTTCCCTGCGTCGCTCGAAGTTGAGCTGTCCTCTGAGGCAGATCCGCACCGCATGGAGGCGCTGGTGCAGCAGCTCTCGCTGATGCCTGCGGTTGAAACGGTGGAGACCTACCAGAATTGGACCGAGCGACTGGAATCGTTGCTCAGCGGCGGGGTGAGTGCTTCGCTGCTTCTTGCGGCGGTGGTGCTCGCTGCGGTGATCAGCGTCGTGGGTTCAACGATTCGTTTGAGTTTACAGCGACGGCGCACGGAAGTCGAAGTGCTGAAAGTGATCGGCGCGACCGATCGCTACGTGGAAAGCCCATTCCTGGTAGAAGGCGCGGTTCAGGGCGCTGCGGGTGCGTTGGTGGCGCTGTTGCTCCTAGGCGTGCTGTTCGTGATTGTGCGCAGCAGCGTGCACAGTGAATTGGCGTTGCTTGTGGGTACCGCGCCGCGCTTTCTTCCCTGGCATTGGGGGCTTGGGTTGGTGGCGTTGGGCGGCACAATGGGCGCTTTGGCAGCTCACTTGAGCTTGCGTAAGCTGCTCGTGGTGTGAACGTAGATGGGTCACCTGTTCCATAAAGTCGCGCTGATCGCGCCGTTATTTGGTCTCGCGCTGAGCGCGCCGGCTTCGGGTTCCAGCGTGGGCCGCGCGCTCGCTCGGCCCGCGACGGTCGCCGACATTGACAACACGATGGCGGGCATCGACGCCAAGGAAAAAGATCTGCAAGACCAGCTGGATCACGCGAAACAGCTGTCCGATCAGTTAGCAGCACGCTGCGTCGCTCGCGGGCGCGCCTACGTGCGCATTGCTCGATCCGGCCTACTCCCGGTCAGCGGCGGGTTCGAAGCGCTGGTCGATCACGCGACGCGCCTGGAGCGCCTGCGCCGCGCCCTGATGCGCGATCTACAGCTGCAAGTCGACAACTCGCGACTGCGCCAAACCTTGGCGCAGCAGTTGGGTTCAGTGAAGGACACCAGCGCGGCTTTGGAACAAGAGCGCGGAAGCCTTGCGCGCTCGCATGCGGCAATTGCTGCCGCAGAGGAACGGGATGACGCGTTCCGTCGCGCGTTCTTAGGCGAGAGTTGGAACCCAGGTCCGCACACCGCTGTGTACGGCGCGGATCTTGACGGTACTGGCGGCCCGTTGCCGCAGGGTGGCATCGCGGCGCTCAAGGGGCGCTTGTCATTTCCCATCGCGGGTCGAGCGGAGGTGCACAAGGTGGCGCGTTCTGCGCGGCGGGGGCCCGGGTTAGAGATGATGACCCACCTGGGAGCGCCGGTACGGGCCGTCTACCCGGGTCGCGTCGCGTTTGCGGACAGTTACGGCGACTACGGCAAGACAGTCATCATCGATCACGGTTCGCGCTACTACAGTGTGAGCTCGAACCTGGCCGATGTTGCAGTTTCGGTCGGCGACGAGGTTGCCTTTGGCCAGCGCATCGGCAGCGCCGCAGGGGCACCCACCTCCGCCAAGGTCGACCCTAGCAACGCTCCAGGCCAGCTGTACTTCGAGCTCAGAGTCGACGGGGAAGTGCGCGACCCTTCCGACTGGTTCGGCATTTAACCCCGGCCACTCTGCTTTTTTCAGGGCGCTCTATTTTTAGCAACCGGCCAGAGGGAATGGCCGAACCCCAGACTTCCAGCCCAGTTGAATGGCGAGTGGTAGAACGGCGGGGTCGGGAGTAGCATTGCAAAGCAGGGTGTTTTTCTCATGAGCATTGATGGCATTGGCAGAAGCGGCCCGCCTCCGGCGCCCGAGCCCTCGGAGATTGGTTCAAAGCCGTTGACCTCCGTGGGCGACGCCGCAGGCACGTCCGCGTCCGAGCGCACCGTTGGTAGCGAAGCGTTGGCCAAGTTGGAGCGAGGCGAAATTGGGCTGCCGCAGTATCTGGATGCAACTGTCGCCCAAGCGGTGCAGCACCTTGAGGGGCGTCTGACGCCAGAGCAGCTGGGCTTTTTGCGCACTCAGCTCCGCGCTCAACTCGAGAACGATCCGGTGTTGGTCGAACTCGTGCGCCGCACCACCGGCGCGCACATCCCGCTCAGTGACGACTAGTCGCCCGCAGCCCGCAGCCGACAGTCGTGATCTACGCTGGATCGTCGACCAGGCGGGCGTGAACTTGCTCGCGGTGTTGGAGCAAATGGGCGCGCCGCGCGAGGCGATCGCTCAGGGTCGAGTATTCGTGCAACGTCGACGCATCGCGCCTTATGAACAGGATCGCAAGCTGGAGTTGGGGGATGAAGTTCAAGTATACGGCGAGCGCGCGGCAGCCTCGGTACGGATCTTGGCTGAGCACAACGGTGTCTTGGCCGTGGATAAGCCTGCAGGGATCTCCACGCAGCCCGATCATCGAGGGGTGGAACATTGTTTGTTGGGCGAACTGGCAACGAATCTGGGACAACCCATTGGTACATTGCATGCGCTGCAACGGCTTGATCGCGAAGTGAGCGGGGTGCTGTTGGTGGCGCGCACGGAAGAAGGGCGACAGTGGGTGCTCAAGGCGCGTGCAGCGGGGCAATTCAGGCGGCGCTACCTTGCCATTGCCAGCAACGCACTCAGTTCGAGCATGGGGGAGTGGGCACAACCGATTGGCCGCGGGAGCAGGCCCGGATTGCGCGCGGCCTCCGGCAGGCATGCAGAAACGGCGCTGACGAAGTACGAAATCGTCGCGCAACTCAGCGACGGACCGTGCTTGTTTGTCGCTGAGCCTGTGACGGGCCGCACCCATCAAATCCGCGTGCACGCCGCTGACGTTGGTGCCCCGCTGATCGGCGATCGGGATTACGGTGGCCTCAGGCGCGTGGTGGCAGCAAATGGGGCCGTGCACGAACCATCGCGGATCGCGCTGCACGCGTTGTTTGCGCAGGTGGCGCGCGCCAGGATGGAACCTTGGTGCAATGAAGCAGCAGTTCCGCCAGCGCTGTTGGAACTGTGGCAGTGGTTGGGTGGGCAGCAGGCGGCCTTCGAGGGATTGAGCGCCCGATCGTGGCTGTGACTGATCGTGCTAAGGTCGCCGCCATGAAGTCAATGGGGCTGTTCGCGGTGTTGTGTGGCGTGGTGTCCTGTTCGGCGGCGCGTGTTGATGGAAACAACGACACACACCCGACGCTTACTTTCCCTGCGCACTTCGACGATGCACCCGCGGCTCCTAACTCGGCTGCGCCACAGAGCAGCGCCGCACCGGCTATCCCCGATCCGCCCGCAGCGAGCAGCACGGATCATTGGTTGCTCGAGATCCGATACCAGCGTGGTGTCATTCAGATCGCTTCCGTGCAGCAACAACATTTTGCCGAACCCCGCGAGGGCACACAGCACACCGGGCGATTTGCGCTGGAGCTGTGGGCCAACGAGGCATTATTACAACGGTTGAAGTTTGATTTCCCACTGCTTGCCGCGGAATCTCCGCCCAGCAGCAACTTGCGGCCGCTTCGCCCGCAGCCGTTGTTCGGGCCAGGCGCGGAGGTCAGCGCACGGCTGATGGTGCCGATCATTGCCGGGGTGACGCGTGCGCAAATTGTAGATCGCCACGGGGGTCAGGTGACCGCGATCGCGTGGCCTCCGCAAGCGCAGCCCCCAATGGACGCATCACCAAATCCGCCATCCGCTGCCGGCGCGTCCTCACAATAGCGCGGACGCAAGACAATGTTTCTGAGTGGGACATACTGCCCCAGATGAACGTGGGATGACTCTTCATTGTCACGGCATGCTGGAGTATCCTCAAAGGATGTCGACGTTTCGCAGTCCGATTAAGACAGTCTGCGTGCTGGCTTTGGGTTTGGGAGCCATTGCGGTCAGCGGTACTGCACGCGCTGACGACATGACGATCAAAGAGCCGGGCCATCACCCGATGTACCGTTGGGAGATCGAACCGCACGCCATCATTCAGCCCTTTGAGGGCCCAGGCACCGCCCAGGCGGGAGGCGGCGTCGGGGCGCGGGCGACCATCGTGCTGGTGGACAACGGCTTTGTGCGCTCGATCAACAATTCAGTCGGGCTCGGCTTCGGAGGCGATCTGTTGTTCGCGCCCAAAGCCGGCTTGTGGGTCCCCGTAGTGATGCAGTGGAACTTCTGGCTTAGCCGCAAATGGAGCGTGTTCGGTGAGCCGGGCGTGGGCGTCTATTTCGGTCACACGGGTTTCGGCTTGCCCATCTTCGAAGCCGGCGGCCGTGTTCTGCTCAGTGATGATCTCGCGCTCACCCTGCGAGTGGGTTACCCCCAATTGACCTTTGGTGTCTCGTTTTTGCTCTGAAATCGCGGCAATAACGCCTGATCCGTACCGGGTGTGGCATAGGGGGGTGGGGCTGTGCGAGGATTGGGCGCGATGAAGTGCGAAGCTTGTGGTCACGACAATGTGGAAGGCGCGCGCTTTTGCGCGAGCTGTGGGGTGGTGCTGGCAGCGCCGAAAGACTCGAGCGATCCGATGATCGGTCAAGTCATTGGCGGGCGCTTTCGCATCGTGCGCGTGCTGGGCGAAGGCGGAATGGGCGTCGTCTACGAAGCGGAGCAACAAATGGGCACCACGGTGCGCAAGGTTGCCGTCAAGACACTGCACAAGCAGCTGTCGACCGATCCGTCTGTCGCCGCGCGTTTTCACCGCGAGTGCGGCACCGTCGCGCAGCTCGAGCACCCGAACACAGTGAAGGTTTACGACTTCGGCGCGACTGCCGACGGCACGTTGTACATCGCGATGGAGTATTTGCAGGGCGAGCCGCTCAACGTCGTGATTGAGAAGAATGCGCCGCTGCCCCCCGAACGCGTGGGCCGCATTGTGCAGCAGATCGCAGGCTCGCTGGATGAAGCCCACGGCCAAGGCGTGATCCACCGCGACTTAAAGCCGGAGAATGTGGTGCTGATCGATCGCGCCGGTGAGAAAGATGTCGTGAAATTGTTGGATTTCGGCATCGCCGCGCGCACTGAATCCGCGGACGCTGCCAAAGAGCAGAAGCTGACCCAACAGGGCATGGTGCTGGGCACGCCACCGTACATGAGCCCTGAGCAATTCACGGGCAAAGCGCTCGACAAGCGCAGTGACATCTATTCGCTTGGCGTGATGACCTATGAAATGGTCACCGGAAAATTGCCGTTCGAAGCGGCAACGCCGTGGCAGTGGGCCACCGAGCACATGACCTCGCGCCCGCGCCCATTCGAGCTCAGTCCCGTGAAGGACAAGATCCCGGCGCAGATGCAGTCGGCGATTTTGCGCGCGCTGGAGAAAGACAAAGAGAAGCGTCAACCCAGTGCACGGGCTTTCTATTTAGAGTTGATGCAGGGTCCGCACACGCAAGCGGCAACCAACGTGGTGGTGAACACTGGCTCGTATGGTGCTTCTGCGGCGTCAGCGGTGGCCGAGCAACACACCGCGGCGATGGATGCGGTGCCGGATTTTAGTGCTGGCGGCGTGCAGCGCACCGTCGACATGCCCGCTGCCGCATCGCGCACTGCCGCAACGACGCCCGGCGCTGTGGTTGCGACAACCCTTCCCGGCCCTGCGAAGAAAGGGAACAAGGGACTCGTGTTGGGCCTCGGCGGCCTTGCCGCAGTGTTGCTGATCGGCACTGTGGTTGTCGCGATGCAGAGCAAGAAGAGCGAGCCTGAAGTCGCCCTCACGAATCCTTTTGAAGCGGGCGGATCAGCAGCCAAAGCCACGATCGCTCCGACCATGGACAGCGCGGAGCTCGCTGCGCAAAATGCGCCCCCAACGCCTGCGGACAATCCTGCGACGGATACGAGCAAGACTGCGCCACCGAAGCCGGCGACAAATCCCGGTGATTCAAAGAAGCCGCCCAGCGGCACGACGCCGAGCACGCCGGGCACCGCAAAGCCCCCGACGACTCCGGCAAGCGGGGGCGCTGCCAGTACGCCCAGCCCTGGCACGCCGCCCAAGGAGACCCCGACTACTCCCACAACGCCTCCGAAAGAGCCCGCTGCTTCGGGGACCGACGCCTGCCTGGCCTGTGTGAACGCGGCGCGAAGCGGCAATATCCCCGGCGCGGCCCGATCTTACTCGGCGTGCTCCATCGCGGCGCTCAAGGAGCGTTGCCGCCAAACTGTTCAACAGTCAGGCGCGACCGCCGCGCAGAAGGCCGCAGCAGGCGGAAATTGCAAGCAGGCTGCTGCCATTGCTGCCGCTGCGACTGCAATGGGGGCGATGACCCCCAAATTGAGTGACGTCGTTAGTAAGTGTAAATAATTGAAATTGCAGGCAATTATTTGATCACTGAACACGCTTGCGTTGATACTCGCCCGTTGAGGAGTTCGAAAGCCACTGGGGCTGCCTTGACGCGCTGGAAAATTGGCGTCTAGATCGAATCCGAGGCGCTCCCGCATCGACCCCGAGTCACGACGGTAAACGCCCGATTTCCCATTGTTGTCCGCATTGAGCGGAAGGAGCAGTTCGATCCCTTTATGAACAAGCGTATGACCTGGCCTCAGATCTGCCGCACCGCGGAATTCAAGGGCCTTTGGGTAGCTTTGGACAATTGCCGGTACGACGAGGCGACGATGAAGCCCATTGAAGGGGATGTGGTGGATTCGGACGAGGAGCTAGCGGCGCTGTGTGGCCGGATGCGTGAGGCGCGCAAGTGCTCATGTGCCATCCTTTTCTGCGACGGCGAGGTGCTGATTCAGCAGCAGGTCACGCAGTCTTCGCAGCAGACCGAATCGGCCGTTGAAGCGCGAACTCATTGAGATCGCTGCTGCTTATTTTGGCGGATCAGGCTCAGCGCAGGACGGGCTTGACCATCGCCTTGCCGCCCTTGACCACCACACGAAAGTCCACGCTGCGATCCCCGTGCACCGATTTGAGCTTCGCGGCGGCTTCGTGAAGGCTCTTCGATAGGCTGTCGAGTGACACTGGGGCGGTGTCGGCAAGGCGCTGCTTTTCTGCCGTGAGCTGAGCATGTAGCTCGCGGATGCGTCGATCGCTCAAGTCTGTTCCGCTGCCCGTTGCGCCGCTGGTCGACCCGCTGCTGGCTGCGCCACTGCTCGCCGGCGCTGTGGGCTCGCGCGGGGGCGGCTTGGGGGCACTCACTTCGGCGGGCGTTCGCGGGGAAGCCGCAGCAGTCGCCGCTTTGGGGGGGATCGCGGGAAGGCGTGTTGTTGGATGCGTGTGCGTGCTCGAGGGTACTGGTAGGTCGTCGGCGCGCTGTGGGGCAGCTGCCTGTGGGGGGCTCAACCGTGCGGGGATTGGATTGGTGGGCCTGTCCAAGTCCACGTCGTTGGCCGGTGGTACGCCGGAGCCCTCGCTGGCCGATGGGATCCCTGCTGCTTCTCGCGCTTTGGCGATCGCCGCGCTGCGACGCTTGGACTGAAACGTCAGCGCTTCTTTTCCAAACTGCGCTTCTGCTTTGATCAGGTGGCGGGTGTAAGTGCCGTTTTCAATTTGGCGGCAGATGCGCAACCAATACTGTTGGAAGGTGTTGTAGCGCTGCACCAGCAGCTGCAAGCGAAAGCGGCGCGCGGTGTTGCGCAGTTTCACGCGTCGTAGAACATAAAATCGTCGGTCAACGTCCTTGCGCGCAATCGCCGGTTCAATTTTTTCCAATCCCAGGAAATACTGCTCATAGAGTGAACGCAAGCGCTCGAGCCGTTGCTCAAGATCTTCCAGCGCTTGGTCGAGCTCTTCTATTTCCACGGGAGTTGGTTCAGCAAGTTAGGGGCCGGGCAACGGCACGATCTTGAGGTTGTCGAAACACACTTTGACTTGCCAGTCGTTGAAGCCGAAGTGATCGTGCCCGACACCGCGCAGCGGCTGTTTATCGCCCCACGAAAACAGCTCGATATCGTCGACCAGCCAACGCATTGTCTTGCCGTCGGAGCGCAGGATCTTGAAATGGTACTCGGTGCCGCTCTCGACCTTGCGTGTGCGCGGATCGGTGTCGGTATCGGTGAGGTTGATTTCTGGGCGATCCGGGGCGTGTTCGTTCAAGCGCGCGAGCACGTGGAACGAGTTACGCCAGCCGCCAAAAATCGCAATGTATCCGGTTGCATCGTTGTATGAGACGCCCTTGGCCGCGCTGTGGCCGTCGCCCCACATCTCGACCTTGATGTCGCCTTCGTCCGAATAAGAAGTGGCGCTGAATTCGATGCGGGCATTGGTCGGCAATTTGCGTTTGAGCCAGAGCGGGTGATTGTGCGCATTTTCAACGCACAAGCGAGCGCCTTCCAAGTGCCAGTCGGCTGACATGGCACGCCAGTCAGCACCCAAATCGGCGCGATCGAAGGAATCCATGAAGGGGGAAGTGAGTGGCGCGTCGGCTGCGAGCGGCGGCTCTTTGGGTGTGCCAGCGCTGGCATTAGCTGCAGCGCCGCTTCGGGGTGCCGGCACCCCCCGACGCGTGGGCCCCCCGTCGCGGGGTGACAGTGGCTGCACCTCAGGGATCTGTTGGCGGCTCGCCACGGATGTGGCGCGGGGCGCTTTGTGGGCGGGCTTGTCCGTATCGTCGCCCGGGCGCTCGCGGGGCACACAGCTTTCGAACAGCGGCCCCGCAGCGCAAAGCAACGCAAAGCACGAGCCCAATGGCCACAAAGTTCGAGCAGTGAGTGGGAAGCGGGGAAGCATGACTCTCAATACCATTGTATCATGCGGCGATGCTGCCCGTCGTGGTGCGCTTTCTGGGGCCGGTCGTCATCTATCCGTACGGCCTGTGGCTGTGCGCCGCAGTGCTGGCGGCTTGGCTGATGGCCTTGCGTCGCTCAGCGGGAGCGGAACTGCGCCCGAAGCTCGAGGCAGCGTTCGTGGCGGTATCGATCGGGGCGTTGAT
>DATJEQ010000200.1:0-12428 GCA_035496495.1 Polyangiaceae bacterium | reverse complement strand
ACGCCGGCCACAATTGTTTCGCACCAATAACTCTCACTTCACCCGCCAAACCGGCTGGGGGCGCGACAACGACGGGCACCGGAGGGGCTGCGCTGCGGGGCGCGTCGTCCTTGTGGGAACGACAGGAACCCGCGCCCAGAATCAGGGCGCACCCTGCGATGACGCACCCCAGCTTCATGCCACGCTGGGCTATGGGCCGCCGGGCAACAAAAGAGCGCCGCGATTTCAAAATGGAATGTCGTCGTCAGCGGCCGCTGGCCCCGCGTCATCGAAGCCGCCACCCTCATCTGCGGGGGCCGACTGATCATGGCCGAAGTTGCCTCCCCCACCTTCACCGGCGCCTTCACTACGGCCGCCTGGTCGCCCACCTTGCAACAACACGTTGCTGGCGACGATTTCCGTCTTGTAGCGTTTGACCCCTTCGCGATCTTCATAGCTGGACGAACGCAGGCCGCCTTCGACAAAAAGCCGACTGCCTTTGCTCAAGATCTTGGCCAGCGCTTCGGCGCGCTTGCCCCAGATCACGACGTTGTGCCACTCCGTCTTTTCTTGTCGCTGCCGATTGCGATCGAGGTAATTCTCCGTGGTTGCCAAGCGCAATTTTAGCACAGCCTGGCCACCCGACGTCATGCGCAGTTCTGGATCTGCACCAAGGTTGCCAAGCAGCATCACACGATTGAGGCCTTCTGCCATACGTACCGTCCTTCCGAAGTTATGGTGTCGCGCCGCTTTGCAGCCGCGTCAAGTCGCGCTCGGTCATTGTCTGACCGAGCGAATTCCATGAAACGAGTTCGGGGAGCAAACTGCGCCGCAATTAGGGCGCCCCGTTGCCGGCCGCTCCACCGTTGGATTGCGGCGCCACTGAAGCCAGCGCCGCTAGCACTTCTGCTCTCAATTCAACCAGCGCACGCCGCAGGCGCTTCGCTGAGCGATCACTGTGCGTGCCGCCCGGTGTCGGCAAGCTGATCTCCAACTCTGAAGAGGCTTGAGTCAACGGCTGCAGGGCAACCGCTTGAACGGGCTGTGATGTCGCGTTCTCTGATGTTTGTGAGCTGAGCGAGGAACTCGCTTCGCGCGCGACTGACAACACAAAAGGGCGGACCACCGGATTTTCCGATCGGCCCACACCACCCCGATCCAGCGGATTGCCTCGATCGCGCTCGATCCCCAGTAAGGAGACCGCGGGCAAAGGGATGGCCCCAGTGACTGGCGCCGCGGAGGCTGCCGCACTCGATGCAGTAGGTGCCGTACGTTCGGGATCGCCAGAAACGCGGGACGCACCGGATTCACGCAGAACTTTGCGGGCTCCGGCGATGGTGAAGCCCTGATTGCGCAGCAAATCCTTAACTTTGATCAGCCGATCCACATCCGCCCGTGAGTAGACGCGCTGGCCTTTCTTGGATTTTTGGGGGCGAATTGTGCCGCGAAATTCCGTTTCCCAGTAGCGCAGCACATGCGGCTGGACACCAACGAGATCCGCCACCTCGCCGATACGCAAGTACAGCTTCACGGGTGCGGATTTCTGACCGTCTTGGCTCACAGTGTGTCATCCACCAGAAGAAACAGCGCATCCACCAGAAGAAACAGTGTCACCCACCTTAGGAAGCAGACTTATTCGGTTCTTCGTCATTCAAAGATTGCTTGAGCAGCTGGCTGGCTTTGAAATTCAGCACCCGGCGCGAGGTGATAGTGATCGGGTCACCCGTCTGCGGGTTGCGACCTTGGCGCTGGCGCTTATCCCTGAGCACGAAGTTGCCGAAGCCGGAGATCTTGATCTTCTCGCCGCGCCCGAGCGTCTCCTTCATCGTCTCGAACACGAGATCGACCAGATCAGCGGCCTCCTTCTTAGAAAAGCCGCCTAACTTCGTATAGATAGCTTGGACTATGTCGGCTTTGGTCATTCCGACCCCCTAACGTGCCGCGTGCAATGGATGGTACCGATCACCTCGTGAAAGTCCATGAGAAACGCGTACCTGGAGCCGGGCGCGCAGTCCACTAGCAACCGTCCGCAATTATTCGGCCGGCCCGACCGGGACGGCCTGCTGGCCTTGAGCGGCCGCCGGCAGCAGACTGTCGCGCCGACGAGCGATCTGCTCGCCCGCGACCAGGGCCGTGACGTAGCCGTAGCCAATGGCAAAAAGCAGCGCAAAAGGCGTGGCAAACCAATGCCCGGTCTCAATGGACACCGCCACGCTGACGCAGCTCAGCAGCCCCAACCCGACCTCGACCCAGGGGATCTGGGCATGCTGACGGTAGCGACCGGCCACCAGACCCTTCTTCGGGGTGCGCACGAATTCACCCGACATGGCGCTCAGGCCGTCGAACACGGCGCGCGAGAGGAAGGGACTGAGCCCCGCCCCCAGAGCGATCAGAGCCGGCAGACGTTTGATGGCTTCCCAGGAGGAACGCCCCTGGCTGAGCTCGGCTGAAATGTAGAACGTCGCGAGCGAGCCGGTGGCGCCCAAACACAAGGGCAAATCCACTAGCAACATCGACTTCACATCCACCGCGGGCATCAGCACCAGAGCGGGCAACAAGAGCACACTGAGCGCGAGCATTAATGGATAAGCGAAATGCGGGGTGAAGTGAAAGAATGCCTCAATGCGCTGCTTCAACGTGAGATCAGAACTCATCACGCGACCCATCAGCTTGCGTGCCGTCTGCACGGTGCCCTTGGCCCAACGGTATTGCTGGGCACGGAACGCGGACATTTCTTCGGGCAGCTCGGCGGGAGTGACCACATCCGGACGATAAACGAAGCGCCAGCCAGCCAGCTGCGCGCGGTACGAGAGATCTAAATCCTCAGTTAAAGTGTCGTGCTGCCACCCGCCGGCCTCGGCGATTGCGCGGCGACGCCAGATGCCGCCAGTGCCTGAAAAATTGAACATGCAGCCCGAGCCGAATCGAGCCCGGTTCTCCACCCAATGGTGACCATCCAGCATCAGGGCCTGCACGCTGGTGAGCAGCGAATGATCGCGATTCAAGTGGGCCCAACGCGTTTGCACCATGCCCACGCGGGGGTTGGCAAAATGGCCCACCACGGCGCGCAAGAAATTCGGCTGCGGCACGAAGTCCGCGTCGAAGATTGCAACCAACTCGCCGGTCGCCGTTTGCAGGCCGTAATCCAAAGCGCCAGCTTTGTAGCCCTCACGCGTCGGGCGACGCACGTACTTCGCGTCAATGCCGGCTTCGCATAGCTTTGCAACTTTGGCGCTGGCCAAGTAGCGCGTCTCGTCGGAAGAATCGTCGAGCACTTGCACCTCGAAGCGATCCCGGGGATAGACCATATGCGAAACGGCCTCGAGCAAGCGCTCCACCACAGTCGCTTCGTTGTACAGCGGCAGCTGGATCGTCACGCGCGGGAGCAACGATTCCGGCACTGGCACTTCGCGCGTCGCCTGCAGCAGCTGGTTCTTATAACGCAGGCACAGGTAAACGAGGTGCGCGCGGTGGACGCCATAGGTACAGAGCACGAGCAACACGGCGAAATACAAGACAACCAGAACGCTGAGCATGGCGGCCTGGTAGCATTGCGAAGCTGCGCGATTGTCACGCAGTTGTAATTCTTTGCAGCGTCCTGTATATCCTGTTTTAATTAGTAATTACGAATACTTAGACATTGTTTTTGGATTCGCCTTGCCGTCGGTTACCTACATTTCAATAGCTGGACGCATGAGCACAGCGAGCAGCGCTGCTTTCTAGCGGGGTAGAAGGCCTCAATCTGCCACGGGTGCGGGATGCCTTTCTGCTAACAGGGCCGATGTTGTGACCACGTCGCTGTTCCCCGCTGCTGCTGCGGATGTTCTGTATCTGATCGACGTGAGTGGTTACGTCTTTCGCGCCTACCACGCGATTGCGCCGCTGAGCAGCCCCAGCGGCGAGCCCACGCAAGCGGTGCTGGGCACCGTCAACATGCTGGAACGCTTGGTGCGTCAGTGCAAGCCGCACCTGCTCGCGGTGGCAATGGATTCAAAGTCGCGCACATTTCGCTACGAGATCTACTCGCAGTACAAGGCGCACCGGCCCCCTCCCCCACCGGATTTGAGTCAGCAGATGCAGCGCGTGCAGCAGCTGATCGATGCGTTTGCAATTCCGGTGTTCCAGCAGGATGGCGTGGAGGCGGACGATCTGATCGCCACCGCCGTGAGCCACGCACGGCACAACAACCTCCGTGTGGTGATCGTCAGTGCGGATAAGGACTTGATGCAGCTGGTGGGCCCCGACGTGTTGATGTGGGACACCATGCGCGATCGCGTGATTGGCGTCCCTGAAGTGCACGAGCGCTTCGGTGTGGGGCCCGACCAGGTGCGCGACTTCTTAGCGCTCACCGGCGACAGCTCGGACAACATTCCCGGGGTGCCATCGGTAGGTCCTAAGACGGCCAGTGACCTGTTGACGCAATTCACCGATATCGCAGGCATTTACGCTAATTTGGACAAGGTCCAGCGGGTGAAATTGCGGGAAACGCTGAAAGCTCATCAAGAACAAGCCCTGCTCAGTCAACGGCTCACCACGTTGAAAGCGGATTGCCCCCTGCGGCTTGATTTGGAGCACCTGCGCTACGGCGGTCGCGATGTCGCACGGCTGCGCGAGCTGTACACTGAGCTGGGTTTTCTGCGCCACCTCAATGCGCTGGCGGAATCCAAAGAAACGGCACCTGCTGCCCAAGGCCGCAACGCGCTCGCCGCCACTGAATCCAAGAGCAGCCCTGCGCCTGCAGACGAGCAGAAACAGAACCGTGAAGAATCTCAGTCGATCACGGTGGTGAATGACACGCAGCTGCAAGATCTCGGCCTGGCGGTGCAGAAGGCTCCTGCGATTGCGCTCGAAATCGTGACCAGCTCAGAGGACGCCATGCGCTGCGATCTGCTGGGCATTGCGCTGGCATTGCCTGGCGGATTGCGCGCCTATGTTCCTCTGGGGCACCGCTACGTGGGTGTGCCCAAACAGCTCAAACTCGATGCCGTGACCGCTCAATTGGGGCCCGCCTTAGCGCGCGCTGATCTCCTCACCTGTGCGCACGATCTGAAGCACATCCAGGTGGTGCTCACTCGCCACGGGCTGCCACTGAAGAACCTTGGCTTCGATTCTTTGATTGCCGCCTATTTGCTCGACCCCAATGGCGCCAACACGCTGGAGCAGCTCGCTTTGGGTCATTTCGGGCAGAAATTGCCGGTGGCGGCGGACTTCAAGCGCGGCACAAAAGACGTGGTGCGTTTCGACGAATTGCTGGTGGAAGAAGTGGCGGCGTACGGCATTGCGCGCGCCAACTGCGCTTTGCAATTGAAGGAACGCTTGGGGCAAGCGCTGGACGACCAAGCGATGGCGGCCGTGTATGCCGACATTGAGCAGCCGCTCATTGGGCAGCTGGCACAGCTGGAGCTGTACGGCGTGCTGGTCGATGCCAAACGACTGACGTCCTTGGGCGTGGAAGTTGAAGCCAAGCTCGTGGTGCTGGAAAAGAAGGCTCATGAGGTGGCGGGCAAGAGCTTCAACGTCAATTCGCCGCGCCAGCTGGAGACGATTCTCTTCGACGAATTGGGCCTCAAGCCGCTCAAGCGCACCAAAACCTCTCGCTCCACCGACGCCGCGACGCTGGAAGCTCTGGCTGAAGAACACGAATTGCCCGCTGTGATCTTGGAGGTGCGGCAGCTATCCAAGCTGAAGGGCACGTACATCGATTCGTTGCCGCAACTGGTCCACCCCAAGACCGGCCGCATTCACACGCGTTGGGATCAGGCCGTGGCGGCCACGGGGCGACTTTCTTCCGCTGACCCCAATTTGCAGAATATTCCTATTCGCAGTGAACTCGGCCGCCGGATCCGCGAGGCGTTCATTGCGCCGCCGGGCCATGTGTTGCTTTCGGCTGACTATTCCCAAATTGAGCTGCGCGTGCTGGCTCACTTGTCGCAAGATCCAAAATTGTTGGAAGCCTTCCGCAGCGGGCAGGACGTGCACACTCGCACGGCGCTGGAGATCTTTGGGGTCAAAGAAAAGGACCTCACAGCGGAACACCGACGGCGTGCGAAAGCGGTGAATTTCGGCGTGATCTACGGCCAAGGCGAAGGGGGCCTTTCCAAAAGCTTGGGTATCAGTCGTGACGAAGCGCACAGCTTCATCGCCGCCTATTTTCAGCGCTACCAAGGCGTGCGTCACTTCATGGACGCCACGCTGGAGCGAGCGCGCGCCGGCGACGCGGTGCGCACGCTGTTCGGCCGCCGCCGCTTGATCCCGGACATCAAGCACCAGAACCGCGCCGTGCGTCTTGCGGCTGAGCGCGTAGCGATGAACACGCCCATTCAAGGTACAGCCGCCGATTTGCTCAAGCTGGCCATGATCAAGCTACAAACTCCGGTGACACCTGGCACGCGCATGATCCTCACGGTGCACGACGAGTTAGTATTCGAAGTACCCACTGCGGAAGTGGATAAAGCCACGCCGCAAATCAAAACGATCATGGAAACCGTGCACCCGCTGGATGTTCCGTTGGTGGTTGATATCGGGCACGGCAACAATTGGAACGAAGCCCATTAGTCCGCTGAATTAAGGCAACCCAGGGGCCTGGGTAGCATTTTTGGGCTTTACAACCAGGCCACCCCCATCAGAATACGCCCCACCTGGCCCCCATGACTGAAACCGCCGCGCCCGAAGTGACGATTGTCATCCCCGTGTACAACGAGGAGGCGATCTTGCACGCAGCCATCGTGGATTTGCGCGAGCGCCTGGCGCCCTTCAATTGGCGCTACGAGATCATCATTGCCGAAAATGGCTCGAAGGATCGCACGGTGGAGCTGGCAGCGGAGCTGAGCGAGAAGTACCCGGAAGTCAGCTCGCTCAGCGCGGGCGAGCCGAATTACGGCAAAGCGCTGCGCAAAGGCATTGAGTTGGCGCGTGGGGAATACGTCATCTGCGAAGAAATCGATCTGTGTGACACGGATTTTCACAAGCGCGCCTTAGAGCGCCTGCGCGCCGGCGACGCGGATTTGGTGATCGGCTCGAAGCTGATCGCCGGCGCGGAAGACGAGCGCCCTTTTCTGCGCCATGCTGCCAGTCTGGCGTACACCGGCCTGTTGCGTGCGCTGCTCGGCTTTCGCGGAACGGATACCCACGGCCTCAAGGCGTTTCGGCGCGCTGCGGTGCTGCCGTTGATCCACGCCTGCTTGGTCGACAAAGATGTATTCGCGAGCGAGTTCGTGATCCGGGCTTACCGCGCCAATTTGAATGTGATGGAAATTCCGGTGCGGGTGATGGAAAAGCGCCCCCCTTCCATCAATCTGTTCAAGCGTGTGCCCAACGTGCTCAAGAGCGTCGCCACGTTGACCTGGGCGATCCGTATTAAGGGTTAAGTTTGCGGGCCCGGCGGCGGCTGGGTTTTCGTGGCCGTTCGAGCTGGTGAGAAAGTCTGCTGGGCGAGAACGCTGAAATCAGTTTTCCGCGTGCTCAGCCGCTGAGCAAGGCGATGAGAACCCACCTACTCCATGCCTAAACTCAACGCCTAAACTCAGCGGGCGTCCGCCCCTGATGGATGCGGGGCTGACCGAGATTGTGCTGCGGGTCGCGCTCCGGGCGATGGCTGACCGATTGGCGCTCGCTTTCTGCGCGTCAACGGGGTGAGCCTGTCGGGGACGCCTGCGTTCGAGGAAGGTTCACGCACCCCTCACCCGGAAAGTAGTTGCAGGAAGTCGATGGCGATCATCACCACGGTGGCGGCGACCAGAACGCCGAAAAGCAACCGTAGAGTTCGGTTGGGCAATACGTGGGTGGTCAGGGCACCGAGTTGGGAACCTATCGATGAGCCGGCGAGGATGGCCAATGACAACTTGAGGGAAACATAGCCCCGCAGCGCTTGCTCGAATGTCCCAAAAGACACAGTTACCGCAAGCAATAGAATGCCGGTGCCCGCCGCATTGCGGGCGGAAAGGCCGTAACCGTAGAGCAGGATGGGCATGAAGATGACACCCCCGCCGATACCCATCACTCCGGAGGCCACTCCAAGGAGAAACCCGATATAAGCCAGGACAGGCACAGAAACCTGCTGCAAATGCACTCCTGGCAAATCGACATACGGGGGAATGCGAATCCGTGCCAGTGGCCCAGGGATTGTTTGGTCCTCCCTTGCTTCACGACCCCGAGCCGTCCACACGTCGTGAAAGACGTACAGGGCCACCGCCGTCAACAATACGATGAAGAGCAGATCGAGCGCGAGGTTGACCGCCGGCACATCTCTGCCGTTCCAATGCCACGCGCTGAGAGCTGACAAGTGGGCCAGCAGCCGTGTCCCCGCGTCGACTCCAATCAAACTCCCCCCGAGCATGATCAGATCGATGCGCGGTTCGCCGCGTTTCAGGCTGCGATATTTCAAGAATGAAGCAACCGAACTACCGCACTTTTGACTGAGCGCCGAACCGACAGCGACGGGAGCAGGGATGCCGAATCCAAACATTAACAGCGGCGTCAGCAAAAAACCCCCGCCAATGCCGAACATGCCCGCTATGTAGCCTACGAACAGCCCTGCCAATGCCAGGATCGACAGTGAAACGGGATGGCCGACTCCCACGTGCAGGTGCGTCTCCAGCAATTTCAGCCCTCAGATGTGGTAGTCAATCGGCGGCAGCGCTGGCTTCTTGCGTCCTCCGCGTCCGTCGCGATCAAGGCGGATTCTCATGAAGCGCTCCAGCGTGTTCGACGCGCCCACGACCAGCATCCCCCAAGCTACGGGAACGATTACACACAGCGACGCGTAGAGCCAAGGGTTCATGGCGGGTCACTTCCTACCGAGAGTCTGAGCCTTCCCCCATTCTACGACGTTGTGTGCGAAAGGCGAGACTCAAGGCCCAGCAATTGTTGAGCGTTTTCTGGGTGCGTGGTAGGCCGGCCTGTGGCCGAAAGCGCAAGGAAGGACCTGAGAGCTGAATTTGCTCAGTGGATGCGCAGTCATCTGGGCTATCAAGTCAGCGACACAAATGTGTCTCTCGCTAGGCCGGGGGACTCCGCGATCCGACTGATCGATGTGCGCGGCGAGACCTACGGTCTCGGTTGGTATCGTCTTAGGCACTTTGCGGTGGTGGCATTCGTCGTGGGGCTGGTGCTCAGAAATGTGCTCCCCGTGGCGGAGGGCAATGTCCCGGTACTGCCCACATTGCTATTTTACGCAGCCGCCCTCAGCTATTGCGTAGCGCAAATCGGACGCTGGCGCACCCGTCGTTACGCCTGGGTTGAGTGCAAGGATCTCAAACGGGCGATAGGGGCTGAAGATGTGATGAAATTGCACGATGCGGTGCAACAAGTGAAGGGCAGTGCCCGCGCGGATTGGAAGCCGGCAGTGATCATCTTGGTCGCGGGAGATCACGGCTTTTCCAGTGAGGGTCTTCAGCTCGCGCAAGCGCAGGGCATGTCCTGCTACCGCCGCTCCGCCGCTGGTTTCGATCCGGTGAACTGAAGTGGACCTTAGGCAAAACTCGCACGGTCGTCAGAGCTGCCCAAGATTTTAACGAACAGCGCCGCGCTGAGCAAGAACAGTACCGCAAAGCCCCATTGAGCTGGCGTGAGCGTCCCATATAGCGGTGCTACGTTGTGTCCGCTCTTTCTGCATAGGAAGTCGAGCACGAACCGGGCCGGTGAATAGAGCACACCGAAAAGGCAAATATAGGTGCCGGTCTTTACGTTGCTTTTCCAAGTACCCGCCGCAAGCACACCGAGCAGCAAGGTCACTAGGAGATCCAGCAAACCAAGATCGTAGCGCGGCACGCTGTCAGCAAACACTACAAACACGGATTCCCGCGTGGCACGCGTTCCAAGGTGATCATGGATAAGCACGGAATCAAAGCGATTGAAAGCCCACGCCATTGGAAAAACAGAGAAACAAACATCCGCCAGTGCAAGGACCGGTTGGCGCTGCTCGCGCCGAGCGAGCCCGAGGATTTCAAGTTCAGCAAATCCTGGCATGCTAAACCACACGGTGGGCTGAACCTGATAATTTCGCCATACCAGCGCGGCCACTATTGCGCCAAAAAAGCCGCCAAATGAACGCCACCCGTCCCACAGTTCAAGCAACTCCCATGGGTTGTTCCACCACACAATGCCCTCAACAAACTGGCCAATCTTGTCGGGGTGGTAGCAGAGAGTATCGGCGATATGCCCGCCGAGCACCGCACCCACCAGAGTCCACATGGTGAATCGATACAGGTGCGTCCTGTCTAATCCGAGCGCCAGCGCGCGGTGGCGAGCAATCCCGAGCGCGACAAAGATACCAATGATCGTCAGCACGGTGGGCCTACCATCACCGAGCCAACGTCGGGGGGGCGCCGCGCATAGGGGCGTGCGAGATGAGTCACCGAAACACTCCGCTATCACTCCAGGAGAGCGTCGTCCAGGAATGCCGTTAGCTGCTCGACCACATTGATGAAGGCCGAAACGGGATGAGAACCCGATGGCCGTAGCTTAGCGGCGTGCAGGTGCCCAGGCTGCGACCAATTTTCGCACAGTTAGCGGCTGGCACGCGTCGTGCTGAAGGCGCCGTTCATGATGCGAGCGGCGTTTTCCGGTTGTGCAAGTGAGTCCCCGCGATCGACTGCGCGGTCCCCAGCAAAACTTTCTCGGTCCCCAGCAAGACCTGCTCGGTCCCCACGATCACCATTCTCGGTCCCCAGCAAAACTTTCTCGGTCCCCGCGATCGGCTGCTCGGTCCCCAGCAAAACCTTCTCGGTCCCCGCGATCGGCATTCTCGGTCCCCAGCAAAACTTTCTCGGTCCCCGCGATCGGCATTCTCGGTCCCCAGCAAAACTTTCTCGGTCCCCACGATCGGCATTCTCGGTCCCCAGCAAAACCTTCTCGGTCCCCACGATCAGCATTCTCGGTCCCCAGCAAAACCTTCTCGGTCCCCACGGGGGACCGACGCTGCGCAGCGGGGGACCGACTCCGCAGTGCCGGGGACCGACTCCGCAGTGCCGGGGACCCGCAGCCCAACGCGCGGGGCGGTTTGATCTCAGTACATAGGTAACAGCTTTACCTCAATACATGGGTAACACCTCACCACTTCGCGGACAGCAATCAGGACATGGGTGACAGTTTCTCAACCGCGGGGTTCCGCTGCGTCAGATCAGTGGTGACAGCGCTCAGCGGTTGGGACTCAATCTTCATGTCTTGGGTAACAGCGACAGAGGTAACAGGTTCGGAGTGCTCAATACGGCAAGCTGGATGGCATGCCGTGGAAAGAGCAGCGAATCGTGGACCAAAGAGAAACTTTCATTCATGCGTACCTTCGTGGAGTTGCACCCATGTCTGAGCTATGCCGACACAGTGGCGTGTCGAGGAAAACCGGCTACAAGTGGGTGCGGCGATTCCTCGAGGGCGGTATGCCTGCATTGATGGACCGCAGCCGAGCGCCGTTAGTTCATCCCAAGAGCGTCGCCGACGATGTTGTCGCCGCAATTTTGGAGTTGAGAAAGCTCCGACCATCGTGGGGGCCGAAGAAGCTGCGCGAGCGTCTCTGTCTTGATCAGCCAGAGGATTGGCCCTCGGAAGCGACCTTCGCTCGAATTCTCAAGCGAAACGGGCTCACTGAGCCCAAGCGCAAAATGCGCCGCACGCCGGCTTCAGAGCACCGGTTGGCGGTTGCAGAGAGGCCTAACGACATCTGGTGCGCCGACTTCAAAGGCAAATTCCGTGTCGACCGCCGTTACTGCCACCCACTGACGATTACCGACGCCTTCAGCCGTTTTGTGCTCTGTTGTTACGACACCGGGGGTGAGCGCCTGGTCCCTACCAAGGAAGCGTTCAAGCGGTCATTTGAGCAATACGGGTTGCCACGGCGTATGCGCTCCGACAATGGCACGCCATTCGCCTCCACCAGCTTGGGCGGTCTGTCGAGGTTGTCAGTCTGGTGGATCAAGCTCGGCATTCTTCCCGAGCGCACACGTCCCGGTTGCCCGCAGGACAACGGTCGGCACGAGCGCATGCACCGGACCCTCAAAGCGGAAACAGCAACCCCTCCTCGCTCAACCCTCCAGCAGCAGCAGCAGGCGTTCGACGATTGGCGTGACGACTTCAATCGTGAGCGGCCTCACGAAGCTCTCAACATGAGGATGCCCGTAGACGTCTACGAGACCAGCCCGCGGCCCATGCCCAAGCACATTGGTGATCCCGACTACCCTGGGTCCTTCGACGTTCGTCGCGTCCGCCGCAATGGATGCTTCAAACTCAACACCAAAGAAATCTGCGTCGGTAGCGTCCTTCGGGGTGAGGCCATAGGCATCGAACCGATCGATGATGCCCGCTGGCAGCTCTGGTTTGGTCCCATCTACCTCGGCCTACTCATGGACCTCGGACGCAACAAATTCTCCCTCACCCCCAACCGCCCCTACGCCAAATAACCAACAACACAGGCATTTCGGCCCGACAAGGTGTTACCCATGCTCTGACAACAAAGC
>DATJEQ010000199.1:0-11020 GCA_035496495.1 Polyangiaceae bacterium | reverse complement strand
CCAATCTTCGGCCCGCATGCGGCGCCGAGAATTCGCGGGCTGCCCACGCAGCTCCGATAAGATGATGCCACCGCGACGTGCGTCCAGCATGCCCGCGTATTCCTCAGGCGGCAGGCTCGCAGTTTCTTCGCGCGACAGATCCCACGGCGGGTGCCCTCCACGAAGGTGCACCACCAACAGATGCTTTTCGCTGGGCGCTTTGTTGATCTGCTGCGCCAGCCAATCACTAGCCCGGGTCAACGGCTCGGTCGCGGGTTGATCCAAGACGGGTGATATTTCGTGGAATTCATCCCATCCACGGTCGAAACCAAATGCGGCAAAGCTGGTGGGAACACCGGTGAACATCGCACTGTGTCCCCCGTGCTGTTTGAGGGTTTCGGCGATGGTGAACACCGAATCCGGCAACTTCGAGCTCATGTCTTCCACCGCATGAAGGCGTGGGGGCAACCCAGTCAGCAGCGAGGCCACCACTGAAGTCACCACGGTGCTGTGCGCGCGATAGCCGTTGAAAATCACGCCCTGATGAATCAATTCCAAGAGGCCGCGAAACCCTTGAGCCGTGCCCCAGGGGGGCAGCGCGCTGCGCGACAGTCCGCCCGCCAACACCAGCACGACATTTTGCGCTTGGGCGATGGCTGGTCGCTTTTGATTCGCACTGCGAATGGCCGGCTCGCCAAAGGCGATGCGCCCACTGCCTTGGATTTGAGTTGCGTCGAGCTCCAAGGTGATGGCCTTCCCTTCAAACCGCGATAGATCCACGCTCACTTGTTTCCAAGCGGCCTGATCGCCCCCCTGCACGGCATGCTCCGCAAGCGTTACCGACGCTTCGCCTTCCGCAACGGCGCGTAACTGAGCGGTGCCTTGGCCCTGGCCCCAGAACCCCAATCCCATTTCCAACGTTTCACCTCGAGTGGGGCGCCAGGCGCAGCGCACCGCAGCCGGAGCTCGCAGCACTAGGGATCGCTGTGGCTCGCCTGACAATGCCACATCCGCCACGATGTCATCGAGGGTGGGTGGCGAGTAATTTGCCGTCAAATCCGCCTTGTTCCCCACCCACACCCAATCCAACTCCGCGTAGGGGGTCTGCTCAACGGGGGCCCTTCGTCCCTCGAAGCGCAGCGTCACAGTGTGCGATCCAAGAGCCAAACTTCTATGACTTTCAGCTGAAACCACTGTAGCAAAATCGGACATTGGTAGGCGAACAACACCCAATCGCTCATCGTCCAGGTACACACTGACCCGTTCACTCAATCCTGCGCGCGCACGCAGAGCCACACTCAATGACGCGCTCTCATGCTGCAGCCAAAAACCATAGCTCAGCTCGCGCCCCAGCGCAGCAATGTACGTCTTACCTCCCCGAGTGATGTTGCTGACGTCATCGAAGGGCCCCACGGAATAGGATCGTCGCACATTGGCGAACGGTGTCCCCAAATCCAACAACACGCCCTCATACGAAATGGAGCAATACCCCAATTGCGCCAACAATGATTGAGAGGGCGCAACGTCGGGACCAGAAGCTTGCGGAGTCGATGAGGACGCTGCGCCGGGCAGCGCATTGTCCTGATTAGTTCTGAGCGCGCAGCCTTCACACCCCACAGCAAACAAGCTGCACAAGAGCGCCAGACTCAGAATTCTCACTCCGGCGCACCACCGGAGCGCTGGAGCAACGTGCGTCGCCCTTCTCGAATTTGTGCCGGTGCGCTCACGTCGATCCCATCCAAACTGACGCGAATGTCGTGCGTGCCGGGCGACAGCGGAACACGACGCAGCGGCCCCGGGCCAACGAATACCCCGTCGACATAGATGCGATGCTTGCCGCTCGTGCTCACTTCCAGCAGCCCCTTGCCGGGTGCCAGCGTGATCTCGGCGGGCAGCTCGTGATCTGACTGCACCAGTGTGGCAGCGGCTTGTGCCGTCTGGGTGGCGCCGACGCCGCTCGCCGCGTGCTGCGATTGCGGCGGCTCCTGCACGGCCTGGGCGCGCTCGGGCGCAGCGGGACGCGGAGGTTCGGAATCTTCACTCGGCGCGAGCGCGCGCATGACGGTGAACGCGAGGCCCGCCGCAACAACCGCGAGCAGAACGTAACCGCCACGCGAAGCGGCGGATTGCGGCGGCGCAGCCGGCTTCTGCGCGACTGGGGCCTTGCTCTCACCGCTGATGAGCGAATGCAGTTCCGCTGACGGTTTCAGCTCAACCGGAGCTCGCACCTCGGATTCACCCAACCAACCCGGATCGAGCAGCATGGAGACGGCAGGGGGCTGCGCACTGGCGGCTTGTGTCTGCGGCTCCGGGGCGTGCAGCGGCTCGTCTCTGGTGTTGAACGCCGCGCGCTGCCCCGGCGCCAACACCGATTGGGTCGCCGCCTCGTCCACTTGCTCCAGCATGGGCGGTGTTAAGCTTCGCCTGGCTAGGGCAGTGCGACCCGGTCGCGATTCGTCGCTAGCCGTAAGCGACTGCACAATTGCATCAACCGGCGACGGCTCAGGCTGCAGCACTGCAGGCGACGGTGGTGGGGATTTGACCGTCCGCAGTTCAATTGCCTCGCTCAACGCCGGCGCCAGAGCAAGTGCTGGCGCGGGCACTGACGCAGGAAGAGCGGCAGCCGTAAACTCGATTTTTGGCGCCTCAATTTTAGCGGATGCCGCCTTCTCGCTCAGCGGTTCGATGTACTCTTCTGAAATCGGTTCCGCTTCGCTGTCGAGCAACTGTTCGACGAGCGCTTCACCCAGCTCCAATTCTGGCGCGCTGTCACGCGGCTCCTTCGGCCTCACCGCCTCCGACTTGAGTTGCGGAATCGGCACCGGCGAAAACGACTGCGGCCGCGGTGGGCGCGCTGGCGAAGGCGGAGAATGCGGCGCGCCGCTCGCCGTAGGCATCGCGGCTGGGCCGCTCGTCTCGGTCGCCACGGTCAGGCGCCCGGTTGGGCGAGGCAGCGGCGGCGGCCCCACCTTGATTCTGCCAATGACATGACTCGAACTGGGTTTACGAATCTCGCCGGCCGGCGCGGAAGGCGAGCCGCTGAGCTCAGCCGCCTCTGCGACGGCACCAGGCGAGGCCGGCGCGGAAGGGAAAGATGCCGCGGGAGCAGGCGACGGCGTGGAGCGCGCCATCGCGGCGAGCCCAACGCTGGGCGGACGAGATGCCGGGATCCCGTAACCGGAAGCAGCGGAAGATGCGGCAATCGCGGGGTTGGATTTCTTGTTTGGGGGTGACGTCGCGGGGGTACGCACCACGGCTGGCGAGAGCATCGCGTTGCCTCGTTGATCATAGATCTCCGAAATCCCGTCGTGCAGCACCAAATCATGCAGTAATAATTCCAGCGTTCGCTCACCGTGATTCGCCGCGACCTCGCTGGGTGCCATTCCGCTGTTCAGATCGGCCGCCGCCGCGCGCATCTTCACCGGTGAAAGCATGAGGTACGGCGCCACGCGTTCCTCTTGTAACGATAGTCTCCCCACTTCGAGCAACGCCGGAGGGCTCAACAGGCTTTGCGCCACCCGCGCCTTGGCCACCGCGGCAGCGGCAAGGTCGGCGAATGCCGCATCCGCAATGGCCGCTACGGCCTTCGAATTGCGACGCACCGCAAAACGACCCACGCGCACCCCCAAGAGCGGACCGATCAGATCCACGCCCTGTTCGGATCGCCCGTCGACGTCCGTGCGGGAGATCAGAACCACGCGCCCGCTACGCAGCTCCAGCTCGTACAAGTAGGCGGAATCGCGCACGCTGATACTCGCATTGCCCAAAAGCTTCGATGCCAGCTCAATGATCAAGCGCGGCGCAATGGTGTCCAACCTGCCGCGCACCTCAGGGCTCTTGCGGAAGCGTTCTTCAATGCGCGAGCGCGCGTACAACACTTCGCGCAGGTTGCGCGTGATCACCGACCCGTTGGCTTCCTTCTGCAAATAACCATCCGCACCTGCCCCCAACTCGCGCACGCGCTGCAGCAGATCTTCTTTCCAAGAAAGCACCACGACCGGCACGTCGCTCAGCACCAAATCGCGCTTGATGCGCCGACACAGCTCGAAGCCATCAAGCCTGGGCATCAACAGATCGCTGACGATCAAGTCCGGCCACATTTGGTAGGCCAGATCGAGCGCCGCTTGCCCATCCGGCGCTTCGGTTACCTCTGCACCCGCCTCGCGCAACACGCCACCGATGAACCACACCACTGCCGGATCGTCGTCCGTCACGATCACACGACGACCCGCAAGGCTGACCGATCCTTCCGCGCGCGGCGAAACCGCAGAGGCGTAACGTTCGCCAGCTGCCCACGGAGCGAGCGCAATCGCACCTTCGGGCCCCGCTGAATCAAAACTGACGGAACCCGCTGAGCGTAACCCGATCAACTCGCGCATGCGCGCTACCGCTCCCCAGATCGCGGCCAGCTCTTCCACGCCCTCACCAAAGGGCACCGATGCCTCGCGCGCCCCCGGCCGTGCGCACTCGAGCAGACCGCGGCGCACTTCCTGATGGATGCGTTCGACCAACTGATCAAGCGTCATTTCCCCCAGCGGCGCAATGGCCAGGTTGCGCGTTGCGTGTTGACACAATTCGCGCACGTGGCGCTCAAGCGACGACGGGCTGAGCGGCTTGGGGAGCACGCGGTGCACTCCTGCGTGCAAGAACGTCGCGGCTGCTTCAGGGCGCTCGAATGCGCCCACCACCACAACCCGCAGCGAATCGTAAGCGCCCTCGTGCAAGACCTGCTCCACGACGGACTGGGCACTGGGCATTGCCGAATCCACAATCAACACATCGGGCACCGCTTCGCGCATCGCTTGCAGCACACCCTCCGGGTTGTGCACCAAGCGGACTTCCCAGCTGACTCCCTTGGCGCCAAACCCAGAGGCCAGCGACTCCAAACCGTAGAACACCGCGCTGATCGGTACCGCACCGTCGTCCGGCGCCGGCGGCGGAGCGCTCAGCGGCGCATCGCCGCCGAGCACCATGGCGGGCACCATGTCGAGCAAGCGCGCGATTTGCAGCAGTCGGCCTTCGCTGTCCTCTTCAGCCAGCTCCGTGAGCAACGACTCGATCCGCCCGATGGCGCCCTGAGCCTCCGCGAAACCTAATGCGGAACACGCAGTGCCCAAGGCGTGAACACGGCGTTGGAAGCTGCCGCGCGCGAGCGCATCGGCTGGAGCCGCGGCCAACGTCTCCAGCGCGGCGCTGAGCACCTGCATGCGCTCGCCTAAACTGACGACGAATTGCTTCCGGGAGTCCGAGAGCCGGTCGTCCGAGTTGCGGCTGCCTTCCGCCCCTCCGTCCACCATGATCAGGGCCGTACCACAGGCCAAAACGGATGGGACATCTTTTGGCTCAACTGGCAGCGCTGCCGCGGAAAACCTCACGAGCAGGCCCGCGCATCACGGTGCTCAGCCCGGGGGCCACGACCGTGACCACCAGCACGCCACCAGGAAGCTCAATCGAAAGCGGGTCGCCCAGCTTGGCCCGCCCTTGCTCCACGGCCGCAGCGGCCAGAGCACAGGCCCCCGTGCCACACGCCAGCGTTCGCCCCACCCCCCGCTCCCAAATGACGGCCTGAAATGACTGGGGGCCCTTTTGGCGAACGAACTCCACATTCGACCCCCCGGCAACGCCCGCCGAGATCTCAGCGGCGAAGCGATCAATCGCCTGCACGTCGAGTTCAGCGTCAAAAGTGATGGTGTGCGGATTTCCCGTTGAAACACGGTGAAACTCATAGGCGCGCCCTTCATAGGTTGCCTGCAGGGCGCCCAGCGGCTGCGCCTGTCCCATGCTGATCGTCACCTCTGCCGCAGAATCTTTGCGCACCACTTCGCACTCGCGGGGCCCAGCATCGGTGTCCACGCAATAGCGAGTGTGTTGGGCTCCATCTAGCTGCGCCAAATGCAGCGCCACACAACGCAGCCCATTGCCGCACATTTCCGGTCGCGAGCCATCGGCATTGAGCACCGTCATGGTGGCGCGGCTGTGCTCGCTCTGGCCTCTCGAGACGAGCAGCACGCCGTCCGCCCCAACGCCAAAATGGCGATCGCACAGACGCTGCGCGTCGCTGGGGGTCAGCGCGTTTGGGCCCGCCGCATCGACGACAATGAAATCATTGCCCAGCCCTTCGTACTTGATGAAATCCATGTCGCCGTCCAAGGTCGCGACGTTAGCACGGCGTTTTGGGCCGGCTCGTTTGCTCGCGCCCCAAATGATAGTACAAGGCCGCCTATGCTGCGCCCTGTGCTTCTGACCGGCTTTATGGCCACCGGCAAGTCCACCGTGGGCGCCCGGGTGGCCCAACTCGCAGGGCGCCGCTTTGTGGATCTGGATGCCGAAATCGCTGCCAGCGCCGGTAAATCCATCGCCCAGATTTTTGCTGCTGAGGGCGAAGCCCATTTTCGCACCTTGGAGCGGGCCGCTGTCGAGCGCGCTCTCGCGGCGAACGACGCCCCAGTGGTCGCGTTGGGGGGCGGCGCGCTGCAAAGCCGCGAGCTTCGCCTGCGCGCGCTGGAACAAGCGGTGGTCGTCAGTCTGCAAGCAAGCCCGGCGCAAATCGCGGCGCGCGCGCAACAGGCCGGTGTTTCACGACCCCTGCTGGCTGGGGTGAATGCCGAAGAGACCATTTCCATTCTCTTAGAGCAACGAAAGCTCGCCTACGCTGAAGCCCATGCCCGCATCAGCACGGACACCCTTTCCGTCGAAGCCGTCGCCCAGCAAGTGCTGGATCTGTGGCGACAGGATCCGATCGCGGTGGCGGCCGGCGCGGCTTCTTACAGCGTATTCATCGGCTCCACGCTGGAACAACAGGGGCTCGCTCATCGGTTGCGAGGTGTTTCACAGGTTGTGCTGATCAGCGACCACACCGTCTTTGCACTGCACGGCGCGCCGGTTCAGAAAGCGATTGAGCAACTCGGTAAGCGCTGCCTGTGCATCACCCTGCCGCCGGGCGAACAGCACAAGAACCCGCAAACGCTGTTCTCGATCTGGCAGCAGTGTCTGAGCGGCGGAGCAGACAGAAAAAGCCTATTTTTTGGTTTGGGCGGCGGAGTGGTCACCGACATTGCCGGCTTTGCCGCCGCCACCTGGATGCGCGGCGCACGCTGGGTTGGCGCGCCCACAACGCTGCTCTCTATGGTCGACGCGTCAGTCGGCGGAAAAACCGCCGTTGATCTCGGGGAAGCCAAGAATGCAGTCGGCGCGTTCTGGCAACCCGAAGCGGTGTATTGCGACATCACCCGCCTGAGCACGGAGCCTGAGCGCGGTTACAAGAGTGCGCTTTCTGAAGTGGTGAAAACCGCGCTGATCGGCGATCCGGCTTTGCTCGAATTGCTCGAACGTCGCACCGACGCAGTGCTGGCAAGAGCGCCCGATGCGTTGGAGGAAATCGTGCGGCGGTCGATCACGGTCAAAGCCCGCGTGGTGAGCCTGGATGAACGAGAAAGCGGCGTTCGAGCGTCGCTCAATCTGGGTCACACGCTCGGCCACGCAATGGAAGCACACGGCGGCTACGGGCGCCTGACTCACGGAGAAGCGATCAGCCTGGGCTTAGTTGCAGCGCTGCGCATCGGACAACAGCTCAACGTCACACCCCAAGAACTGATCACTCGCGTCGAATCCTTGCTGAAAAGGCTTGGGCTGCCGGTCGACCCCAAGGCGTTCGACGTCGCGGCGGCCGCCCAACTCGTCGGGCACGATAAGAAGCGGTCGGGAGGGCGCGTGCGGTTTGTCCTGACCCCCGAGCCGGGAAAGATTGTGTTCCGCGATTTATCGGTTCCCGAGATCCAAGAATTTTCCAAGCAATTATAAGAACTTACGTTCCAACTGGCCGTGTCGCCTAACAATCGACGCGCATCTTTTGGCGGCGGCTGGCGATCGCCGATAGACTTGCGTTGTCACTGCTGCACAGCTCACTATGGAGCTTCTACGTGCGGGTGCATTTGAGGGTTCAATGGTTCGGCTTCGCGCTAAATGGCTTTCAGCGGTGGTTCTCAGTGCCGGGGTGGCGACTGCGATCGTGGCTTGCACCGATGAGAACACCACGCTGTTCATCCGCGGCAACGTCCAGGTAACGGCACCCTCGTGCGTCGCCCGCGGCGATTCTAACTCGGTCCTGCTCGGAATCGGCACAATGGATGTGGCCTTCACCACGGAATACACCGCCGCACTCTTGGTCGGCAGCCAGCTCGCGCCACGTGGGGCCAAGTCGCGGCTTGTCACTGAGTCCATGCGCTTGGAATTGCATGGCGCTGAAGTCACGCTGTCGGACTTAGAGGGCAAGGTAATCGAGCCGGGCTTCTCCGTTCCCGGTACTGGCTTCGTCGATCCGAATAGCTCGGACGCCCCAGGATATGGCGTGATGTTCGCTACGTTGATCCCAGCCACTGTGGGCAGCCGCCTACAATCGCAGTTGCGCGCCGGCGGCCTGGGTGCATCCAAGACGGTGATCGCTGATGTGCGCGTATTCGGTAATACGCTGGGCGGCCTTTCTATCGAATCCGGTTCGTTCACTTACCCCATTCGCGTCTGTTACGGCTGCTCGGTGTTGTTCCCGCTGGAGGCTCTGATGGCCGATGCAGACGGCAAATTGGCTTGTATTGCCTCAGCCCAATCGGTGCCTTTCGATATCTGCGCGCTCGGGCAAGATTCAATGATCGACTGCCGCCTGTGCGTCGCAACGCATCCGGATGTTTGCTACTCGCCTCCTGGTTGATCTCGCCCCATGACGCGACACATCGCGTTGATCGGCCTGTGCGCAAGCTTGTTCTGCGGCGGTTTAGAGTCCCGGGCGTTTGCTGAGCCCCAGTGGGACAGCTCGTTGCGCGCGGGTGTGGCGGGCGGTGGCACTCGCTCGTCCCCTTGGCAAACTACCTATTTTTACGGCGCGCTGAACGGCGATGTGTTGTTCGGGCGCAGCAGCTCAAGCGATCTGGGCCTGGGCCCGTTCGTCGATATTTCCACCGTTGGATTTTCCGATCTGCGGCTGAGCGCTGGCCCCACCCTGTTGGTCCCGCTCTCCTCATTAGTGACCCAGGTGTCGATCGGCGGCTATGTGATCCCAACCTCGCCATCGGCCGCAGGCTTGCACACACAGCTGTTCGTCGGTGGTCGCAGCTACAATTACCACGCGAACTATTCGCCATCGCTCGGTTTGGTCCTGGGGCTCGATTACGGCCTGTCCAACAACCAAATCGCGATGACGGGGGCGGTGTCCATCGATCTTGAGTACGTCGCAATTCCGTTCTTGATCCTTTACGGGACATTTCGCCGGGGCGACTAACGCTACCCGGCGTCACTTCCCGCGCAATGCGCGCTACGGCCCCAGCCGAGTGCTTGGTGCAGCCGCCCGAAGCCCACCTCCACCAGCCAGCATTTCCCGCACATTCCGGGATTTACGTCTCCCGCATTTCCATGGGCTGCAAGGAGTGATACGGTGAGCGGGTGAGTCAATCCGGCGTTGAGCTCCGCATCGGTGGGCAATCTTATCGCGTGGTGTCCACTACGGCGGTGGATACCCTGCAGCACTACGCGCAATTGATCGACAGCAAGCTGCGCGGTATCAGCTCCAGCCCCGCGGTCCATCCGGATGGATTGGTACTGGTTGCGCTCTCGTTGGCGCACGAGCTGGAAGAAGAGCGCCAACGCCGTCAGCAGATCGAGCAGAGTTCGCGCGAAAATCTGCAGCGCCTGTTGCAACGCATCGATGCCGCGCTCGACTGTGTGGATGAGAACGGCGAACCGCTGCCGCCCGCTCCACAGCTTTCACCGCTGTAACTGCAAATCGGGGTCACCGCGCCCCCAACGCTGGCTTCAGCGCAGCGCCGTGAGCGTGATCCGCTCCAGTAGGCCCGCCATTTCAGCTGAATTCAGCTCAATTTTTCCGCGTATCTGACGCTGAGCCACGGCGCGAAAGGCCCCACACAGCACCGCCAAGCTGTCCTCGCTCGGGGGACGACTCAAGAAGCCTGCGGCGTATGCCTGTCGAGCGAAGACGGCGAGCTCTTGACCCAACACCGTGTCGACCGCATCGCTGTCGCCGTTGGCCGTGACCGCGAGTACCGGCACCTGTGGCGACTGAACCAGGAATTCGACCCAAGCGCTGCACAGCTGCGAGAGCCGCGCCCTAGGAGTGCGCGCATTGTCGGCCGCCTGCCGCAGTACCTGCGCCAAACCGCGCTCGCACTCTCCGCGCACCTCCTGCAGCAGCCCTGGAACACCGTCGTAGTGGGCGTAAAGGGTGTTCCTGCCCACAGCCGCCCGCTCGCACACCGCAGCCACGCTGAGATCTGTGGACCGGCCCTCTGCGAGCAGGGCTTGCAGTGCGGTGTTCAACGCGGCGCGTTCGGCTATCGAGCGATCATCGCGACTGCTGTGTCGATCGTAGCGCCCGCGACGAGACGACTCTCCTTTCATAAAAACAGTATAGTACTAATTGAAGCGCGCTAGAAAGGATCTCACTCAGCGAACCTCTGCGAGTCTATTAAATGATCCGTTATAAATACTATTTAGTTTTTATAACTAAAGGCATAATTTACAATATGTAAATATATTCAATATTTATAATAGTACCACTGAGTTTTTATTATGAAGGCAATCGGCCAAATGTGCTGGAATTGCCTCCCGCAAGCTCCCACCTTCACGGTCTAAAGACATTGATCACGCCGCTGCGGTCGGGAGAATGCCGCCAGATCGACCGGTGAAAACTGGTAGATCGTCAATCGTGACGCGGCTGCAGTGGCTTCAACACGAGCTTTCGACGCTCGAACGCAGTGGTTTGCTGCGACGAGAGTCAGTTACGGGCCAAAGCGGCCTCATTGACGTCGCGTCTAACGACTACCTCGGCTACGCTCGGCGAGGTGTTTCACGTGAAACTCTGGAGGGGCTGAGAGAAATCTCTTTGGGAGCCGGCGCCTCAAGGCTCATTTCCGGCACTTGTTCCGCTCACCTTGAGCTGGAAAAACAGCTAGCCACGTGGTTTGGCAGCAAAGCAGCGCTGACCTTCACAAGCGGGTACCTCGCCAATCTTTCCTCGATTTGTGCTTTGGTTGGT
>DATJEQ010000198.1:0-16097 GCA_035496495.1 Polyangiaceae bacterium | reverse complement strand
GCGGTGACCGTGGGGCCTCAATTGTCGGTGGACGCGGGGGAGCGGCAGGTGACCGCTGATCGCTCGCTGGGCGCATTGCCCTCCTCTTTGAAGGCGCTGTCGCTGTTTGATGCTTTTGGCGAATTGATCGATTCAGCCGGTGGCGTCTTGGAATTCTCGGATTTGCTCAAACGCCCGCTCGATGCGTTTAAGTATTTGCAGCACACGGTGGAAACGGGGGAAGTGCCTCTTTCAGCTCAGACAGTGCAGCTCAACTGCGTCATGTTGGCGAGCGCCAATGAAGTGCAGCTGGATGCCTTTCGGCAGCACCACGAATTCGAGAGTTTCCGCGGTAGGCTGGAGCTGATTCGCACGCCGTATTTGCGCAGTTGGCTCGACGAGCGGGCGATCTACGATGCACAAATTGTGCCTCAGATCCGCAGGCACGTGGCCCCGCATGCAACGCGCATTGCCGCGATGTTCAGCGTCCTTACCCGCATGCGCAAACCCAACCCCGATCATTACAGCAAACCGCTGCGGGATCTGGTGCTGAATCTGACGGCGCTGGAGAAGCTCGATCTGTATGGCGAGGGCACTGTGCCAGTGCGGCTCGACAGTGAATCAGCGCGCACACTGCGCTCTGCGATCAGCGCGATTTACCATGAGGCAGACGCCTACATGATTTACGAAGGCGGCGTGGGGGCAAGCCCCAGGGAAATGCGCACAGTGCTGCTCGATGCAGCGCAGAGCGCGGATTATGAATGCCTATCGCCCTTTGCAGTGCTGGATGAGCTGGATAGGCTCTGTGAAAAGGTCAACGAATACGCTTGGCTGCAGGAAGAAGCGCGCGAGGGGGGGTACCACGATCACCTCAAATTCAGGGAATACCTGCGCGGGAAGCTGTTGGAGTTGATCGAAGACGAATTCCGCTCGGCAACCGGCTTGGTGGATCAGGGGCGCTCTTCGGAATTGTTCGAGCGTTACATTCAGCATGTGAGTCACTGGTCAAAAGGCGAAAAGATCAAGAACCCGCATACCGGCGGGTACGAGCCTCCGGATGTCCAGTTGATGGAGCAAGTGGAAACGGCGCTGAAGAGCGCGGACAATGCGGAAGAGCTGCGCCACTCGCTGATGAGCAAAGTGGCGGCCTGGGCCATCGATCACCCGAATGAGCCGGTAGACACCAAGGTGGTGTTCGCCGAACAAATCTCGCGCTTGCAGGACGCAGTGTTCAATGAGCGCCGACCCGCGGTCGCGAAACTGTGCCGAGATGTCGCAATCTTATTGCGCGAGAACGGCACTGGCCTCAATGACACCCAGAAGCGCGATGCTGAACGCGTGGTGGAGCGCATGAAATCGCGTTACGGCTACGAAGAAAGCTCCGCCGCAGACGCCGCCGCGGTCCTGTTACGCGAGCGTTTCGCTGAAATGCTGGCTTGAGCCGATGCTGATCGACACCCACTGTCACTTGGACAGTAAGTATTTTCCAGGTGGCGCCGCCGAGCCCATCCTGCGGGCGCAAGCCGAAGGTGTGGCGGCGTTCATCTGCATTGGGGTCGGTAGCCTGGAGCGTGCTCGAGAAACCGCAGCTTTGCCCGACGCGCACGCCTGCGTGGTCGCCACAGTGGGGGTGCATCCCCATGAAGCAGAGCAGTTCCAGGAAGCCCAGCTCGCCGAGTACACCGCGCTTGGGCGTGGCCCTAAGATCGTGGCGATCGGTGAAATTGGTCTAGATTACTACTACAGCCATTCGCCCAAACAGCAGCAACAACAAGTCTTCCGGCGCTTCATCGCGCTCGCGAAAGAGCTTCACAAGCCGATCGTCATCCACACCCGCGACGCACCCGAAGACACACTCGCCATTCTGAAAGAGGAGGGCGCCCAAGACGTGGGCGGTGTGATCCACTGCTTCAGCGAAGGCATCGAATTCGCCCGTGGAGCACTCGATCTCGGCTTCGATCTGTCCTTCTCCGGCATCGTCACCTTCAAGAACGCCGCTGCGATCCAAGAAGTCGCCGCCTGGGCCCCTGCGGATCGCATCCTAGTAGAAACCGACAGCCCCTATTTGGCGCCCATCCCCTTCCGCGGAAAGCCCAACGAGCCGGCTCGCATCGTCCATACCGCCAACAAGGTCGCGCAGCTGCGCAACATCGATGCGGCAACAGTGGCTCAACTGACGACTGAAAATGCCCTGCGGCGCTTTGGCCCAAGCCTTGCGACGGCGGCATCTATTCGTTGAAACCAATAGGGCGCTTGGCCTTCACGGGCGGGGTCATCAATTCACGGATGGCGTCGAACACGACCTTGAATTGCGCATCGTACTTGTGTTCCAACACAGCAACCTTTCGCGCCAGCTCCGTATTCTGTTGCAGCATTTGCCGCAAGCGCACGAAGTCGCGCATGATCTCGATATTGACTTGCACCGCGCGGGGGCTACTCAGCACGCCTGAAAGCATTGCCACCCCCTGGTCAGTGAACGCATGCGGCAGGTACTTGAGGTGTTGCCCGCGTGGCAGGCCGGCTCGTAATTTATTAGTACTTTCATGAGTTTGTGCGTTTAAGGTCACAATTTGTGACCTTAAACGTTGGGCTTCCTCCAGGGTCAGTTGGAACATGAAATCAGCGGGAAAGCGCTCACTGTTGCGCTTCACCGCCTGGTTCAGCACCTTGACCGGAACGCCGTACAGCTCTGCCAGTGCGTCATCAAGCAACACCCGATGCCCTCGCAGCACGAAGATCAAGCGTTCAACATGATCCAGCGGAACAGCTTTGGGCATTCTCTCGGAATCGGCCCGTCCGTGAAACCAGTTGCGCGATTTTCTCGGATCTATTCTGAAAATCAAGGGAAGGGGCTCTGACGAGGCGTTGTGCGCTTGAGCCTCTCAGGGGCAGGTTCCAGTGGCGTTCCCCCCCGACGCGTATGAGGAAGGTCCGGTGGTCAATTGGTCATGAATCGTGTCCACCACACATTGCTTCAACGCGATGTTGTTGAAGAATGTCAATTGACCGTCCACTTCAGTGAGCACTGGCATGGCCAGGGTTGCCAGCGCGGTGTTGTGCAAGAAATTTGCTTGCGAACGGATCGTCGTCAGTGCCGGGAAGCTCAAGCCTGTTAGAGCGTAGTTATCGCCCACATACACCTGCGATTTGCTCATCGCTAGCGCGGGCAGCGTCAGAGTTGTGAGTGCGGAGTGAACGATCTCAATTTCTGTAACCGTCGTCAGCGCTGGGAGGTCCAGACTAATCAGGCCGGCGTCGTCACCTCCGATTTTTAACACTCCGCTGATTGTTGTCAGGGCCGGGAGGCTTAAACTCGTGAGTGCGACGTTGCTCCCGGTGATCCCGAGGTCGCCATGGTCTCCGGTAATCGTCGCCAATTCCGGCATGTTCACACTGGTTAGCGCGGTGTTAGTGTTGAAATAGACCGTCCCCGCTGTCGCTAATATGGGCAGGCTCAATGTTGTCAGCGCCGTGTCGGAGTCGAACAAGAGTGGTCCCGTGTTCACTTTCAGTAGCGGCATGTTGACGCTCGTCAGTGCGGGGTTGCTGATGATCCTTGTCGTTCCTACCGTGGCGAGCAGGGGTAAGTCCAAACCCGTGAGGGCGTCGTTGCCGGTAAGGCTTAAGTCTCCCGCTGTCGCTAGAGCGGGCAAGCTCAGGGCGGTCAACGTTGCGTTCCCGACGACGGAGAGGGAACCGATCGAGGTTAGTGCGGTCGCTGGTGGCGTCAGTGTCGGAAGGTCCGGCGCGTCAATGGAGAGTTGTCCTGAGATCGTCGTGCATCCGGCCTGCACGAAAATCTCCCAGTCTTGGCTGGTACGAATGGTGACACTGCCGCTGCACGGATCAGTTGCACCGCCATCAGCGGCGACCTCCTGCGCGTCGGTTGGCTCCGATGCGTCGGCATCCCCAAGGGGTGCCTGCGCATCCGCTGGTTCAGGAACACTGGCATCAGCCTGCGGCCCTCCCGAGTCTCGCTGGCTTGGAGTTTCCGGTGGTTGAGTATTGCTGGTGACCGATGTTCCATCGGAGCAGGAAATCCTCTGCGTGTTCGGGCCAGTGTTCACCACCGTGCCCCCCGACCCGTCTTTGCAGGTGGAGCCGCACGCCGCTGCAAAGGGTGCTCCCGCAAATAGGAACAACACTGCGAGTGATAGCCGCACGGAAATCTCCACGGCCTGTGTTCTACACACCACACTTGTGGGTTGATGTGGGGTTGGCGGCCGACCAACTCTCAAAGGGTATACGGTCGCGCGCGGTTGTGGATTAGGCCCCCCCGCATTACTCAATGCGTTTCTTGGCACGCTGGACCCGCAGGAAAACAACAACCTGACCCGGGTTGAGTTTCAGCAACAACTGAATTTAGCTTAGATTTGCCTGCTGTGGGTTGCTGAAAGTTGCTTGAGACCTTGGCCGTCAGATCTGGCGCACTAGTCAGCCAGATGGACGGTGACCTCGAACTTTGTGTGGCTCAAAGCTTGTGGCTGAGCGCGATTTTCAGTGCCGACGGGTGGACTTGAACCACCGACATGGCGCTTATGAAACGCCTGCTCTAACCAACTGAGCTACGTCGACTCGCAATTGCTTGAGGCAATTGGCGGGCGACTATGTGGCACACCGGCCGGGGGTGTCAAGACGGCGGGATTGCAGCGGATTGTGGGCGAAACGGCGGCGGAAACGGGCTCACAGCACGGGCGGAAATGGCTTCGAACCGCGACCGCGAAACGGGGCCTCTGGCGGGAACTCTGGGCCAGCACACGCCGCTGGCCGGAGAAACAGCGCGTCAATCGCGGCCGAACAGATCTTGGATGCGCGCGTCGAGCGCGATCGCGATCTTGTACAGGCTGGAAATGGAGGGGCTCGATTCGGCGCGCTCGATTTGCGAGAGCAGCGAGATGCTCAGCCCGGTGCGGCGGCTCATTTGCTTCAAGGTGAGCTCTTTGTCTTTGCGCAGGTTGCGGATTGTATCGCCGATGATCTTGTGCAGCTGCTCTTCCGGGGTGCGCGCGAGGCCCTTCTTGCGCATCACGCGGGCCAAAACATCGCGGAATTCATCAACGTTGAACGGCTTTTTGATGTAATCGACCGCATCCAGCTTCATTGAAGCGATCGCAGAATCGAGATTCGGGTGCGCGGTGAAAATCACCACTGCGATGTCTTTGTCCAGCGCGCGAATGCGGCGCAGCACCTCGATGCCGTCGAGCTTCGGCATCATCAAATCCAGAATGATGACGTGGTACTCGCCATGGCGAACCTCCTCTTCAGCCAGAGTCGGATCGGTTAGCGCCTTGACCGCAAAACCGTCCTTCTCCAGTAGGGTCTGCATGTAGTCGCAGATTTGTCGATCGTCATCGACGATCAGGATCCTCACTGGAGGCAGTTCAATGGGCACGGCAACTCCTTGGGTTTGAGCGCGCCCGTTAACGGACGCTGAAGTCAAATTGCACTCAGACTATAAGCACAGCCTAGTTACAGTGCCATCGAATTTTGAGATGGAGACGTAACATATTGAAATGACTAGTAATTCAAGGCAACGAATGCCCAAACCGCCCAGGGTGACTCTTTCCACACGGGCCCCCGAGCTCGCTGGAGCGTTTATGTTTTTTCGGGGCGAGGGGATAGCCCCAGGTTCTCGTAGATCTTCAGCGTCGCGCTGGATTTGTTGAGTGTGTAGAAATGGATGCCGCGCGCTTTGCCTTCGAGCAGGTCGTGGCACTGCGCAGTAGCCCATTGGATGCCGATCTTTTCGACGGCGCCGTCATCAGTTTGGTGCGCGACGATCTGACGGTGCAGCTTGGCTGGTATGCGAGCGCCCAGTGCCAAATCCGCCATGCGGCGCATCCCCGCCAGTGACGCGATCGGCATGATGCCAGCAATGATGGGGACGTGGATCCCCGAGAGCTCACAGCGCTCACAGAAATCAAAGAAGTCGCGATTGTCGAAAAACAATTGCGTACAGATGTAGTCAGCTCCGGCGTCCACCTTGGCCTTGAGGTAATCGATATCGGTCAGGCGATTGGGTGTCGCGGGATGGCCTTCTGGAAAACCCGCCACGCCAATACCGAAACCGCGTGAATCGGGGTGTCCGCCACCGTCGTTGAATTTCTTGATGAACCGCACCAGATCGGCCGCGTGCTTGAAGGGATCGGCAGCGCGGTCATAGTTCGGATTGTCGCGCGGGGGATCCCCACCCAAAGCCAGTATATTGCTCACCCCTGCTGTGGCGTAGCGCGCCAGAATTTCGGAGATGTCGCTTGGGTTGTGCCCGACGCAGGTTAGATGGGGGATGGGATCGAGCTGCGTTGTTTGGCGCAGGCGCAAGACCACATCGTGAGTCAATTCGCGGGTGGACCCGCCCGCGCCGTAGGTCACTGAGACGAAACTGGGGTGCAAGCGTTCCAGCCGCACGATGGTATCGAACAACGACTGCGCGCCGGCCGACGTCTTTGGGGGGAAGAATTCGAACGAAAATGTCGTGGGCGTCTTGGCGAATAGATCCGCAGCGTGCATGGGGTCAGTCCAGCTTTTGTGCGACGAAAAAACAGATAACGCCAGTCTTGTAGGCTGGCGTTACTGGGGTTTTTACCTTTTTCCGGTCGGGGCGGGCAGATTTGAACTGCCGACCTCACGGACCCGAACCGTGCGCGCTACCAAACTGCGCTACGCCCCGGATAAAGAGCCCGGGAACATGAGGCCAGGGCGCTTGGGATGTCAAGGCAAACCGGCCGACGCTGCAAGCGGCCTGATAGCCGCATTAGCCCGCCGCTTTGCGCGCTTTAAGGGCCGAAACGAGGGCGGGCACCGCCGTGAACAGGTCCATCACCAGACCGTAGTCGGCGAGCTGAAAGATGGGCGCCTCAGGATCGGTGTTGATGGCGACGATCGTCTTCGACCCCTTCATGCCTGCAATGTGTTGGATGGCGCCCGAAATGCCGACCGCGACGTACAGATCTGGCGCGACGATTTTCCCCGTCTGCCCGACTTGATAGTCGCCGGGTGCGTAGCCCGCGTCGCACGCCGCGCGGCTGGCCCCGATGGCAGCACCGAGCTCCGCAGCGAGCGGCTCGAGCACCTCGAAGAATTTCTCTTTCACGGCGCGACCGCCGGAAACGATGATGCGCGCGTCGCCGAGCTCCGGGCGTTCACTCTTTACCTGTGAAATACTGACGAACTCGACACGAGCAGCGGCCGCACCGGCAGCGCTCAACGTGATGCTCTCGACGGGGCAAGGGGTACCCTGTGTCGCCGCACCTTCAAACTCGCTCTGCCGAACGGTTGCCACCGCGACGGCGGAACTCAATTCGACAGACGCGTACGCATTACCGGCGTAGGTCGGCCTTTTGAATACCAACTTGCCGCCCTGGTCTTGCAGAGCGCTGCAATCGCCCGCGAACGCGGCATCAAGCCGCGCCGCCACGCGAGGCAACAGATCTTTGCCGAAACTGGTCGCGGTTGCGCAAACGAGCGCGCAGCCCTTCGCCGCCTCTGCCACCGTGGGCGCGAAACGCTCCGCTACATAGTCCGTCAACGACGGATCTTCGCACAGCAGCACTTTGGCGGCGCCGTAGGCGCGCAGCTCTTCTGCCGCTTTGCCTGCGCCGGGGCCACCTAAGACCAGAATGTTGAATTGAGCCCCCAACGCCGCGCAGGCCTGCTTGGCGAATGTTACTGCGCTCAACGTCGCTTTTTTTAACGAACCCTGAGCGACTTCAGCGACGACTAATACCGTGCTCATAGAACCTTCGCTTCCGTTGCGAGTTTGTTCACCAAGGTGGCCACGTCCGGCACCTTGATGCCAGCTTTACGCGCAGGCGGCAGCTCGAATTTGAAGTAACGACTTTGCAGCTGCGCGCCTGCGGTGACATCGCTCAAGGTCTTCACATCGAGTGGCTTCTTCTTCGCCGCCATGATCGCCGGCAAGGGCGCGAAGCGTACGCCGTCGTTATATTTGAACTCGGGCGCTGTTTTCAGCGAGCGCACGCTGTTAGGCGCCACAATGCGCAGATCCACCGTCACCAGTGCGGGCAGACGCAGCCGCAGCGTGCACAAGCCGCCATCGACTTCGCGCGACACCAACACCGCGCCCTGTTCTTCATTGATAGTAGCCGCAAAAGTCGCCATGGGAAAATCGAGCAATTCCGCCAGCGCTTGCCCTACGAAGTTGCTATCGCCGTCGACGGCTTGCTTGCCGAGCAGAATTAAATCGGGTTTCTCTGTCAACGCGACGCTGCATAGGGCCTTGGCCACCAGGCGCCCATCCAACTGATCATCACTGGCTTCAATGCGGATTGCGCGATCCGCTCCCGTTGCCAGCGCGGCGCGCAATTGAGTTTCGGCTTCCTTGGGGCCAAGCGTGACCACCACCACTTCGCCTTCGCGCTTCTTAGGCGCTTTACCGTCTTCAGTCAGTCGCAGCGCAGCTTCCAGCGCGTATTCGTCGAACGGATTGAGCTTCCATTCGAGCCCCTTGGCGTCGATGGAGTCGCCCGCGGAGGTGACCCTGATTTTATTGGCGTTGTCGGGGTCAATGACCCTCTTGATTGCGACCAGAATTTTCACGAGCCCTCCTCAGAGCGCTTGAGCCAGCGGTCGATGATAAGCAAAGGGTGCACCGCTGGTACAAGGATCGGTCCGGATTTCTGCGCTATGATGCGCTTCGGCCGGTTGGCCTAGCCTGCACGCCGGAGATGCCTTTTGGGGAAGAGGGCTGCAGGCAGGCGACAGAGTCGGTAAGACAGGGATCCCAAAAATGACTTTGGCCACGGATTTTCTGGTGCTGGGCAGCGGTGTTGCAGGCCTCAGCTTCGCACTGCATGCGGCGCGTTACGGCGAAGTCGTTGTGGTGACCAAGCGCGATGTGGATGACAGCGCGACCAGCTGGGCACAAGGCGGCGTGGCGGCAGTATTGGCGGGTGACGACTCGTTCGAGCAACACGCGCAGGACACGGTGACGGCGGGCGGAGGGTTATGTCACTTGGCCGCAGTCGATCTGTGTGTGCGCGAAGGGCCCGACGCGATCGCTTGGCTCAGCGAAATAGGAGCTCAGTTCTCGCGCGGCAAGGAGGGCCAGCTGGACTTGGGGAAAGAAGGCGGCCATTCGGCGCGTCGTGTCGTGCATGCGGGCGATTTGACGGGTCGCGAAATACAACGCGCGTTGATGAGCGCTGTTGAGGCCTGCCCGAATATTCGTTGCCTGAACTGGCACATGGCGATCGATTTGATCGTGATGAGCAAATTCGGCGGCCCGGATTCTTGCGCTGGCGCCTACGTGTTGGACGAGCGAGAGGGGACGGTAGAAACCATTTGCGCACGGGCGACAGTGCTTGCCACGGGCGGCGCCGGCAAAGTGTATTTGTACACGACCAATCCCGACGTTGCGACGGGTGATGGCGTGGCCATGGCCTATCGCGCGGGAGCCGAGGTGGCCAACATGGAATTCTATCAGTTCCACCCGACGTGCTTGTTCCACCCGCAAGCAAAGAATTTTCTGGTCAGCGAGGCGCTGCGTGGCGAAGGCGCCGTATTGCGCTTACCCAGTGGCGAGCCTTTCATGAAGCGGCACCACGCGCTGGCGGAGTTAGCCCCTCGCGACGTGGTCGCGCGCGCGATTGACTTCGAGATGAAGCGCACGGGCAGCGAGTTCGTGCAGCTCGACATCAGCCACAAGCCAGCGGATTTCGTGCGCGATCGGTTCCCGGGCATTTATGCAGCGTGCAAGGGATACGGCATCGACATCACCACGGCGCCAATTCCGGTAGTGCCCGCGGCACATTATATGTGCGGCGGCGTGACGTCGGATTTGACTGGGCGCTCTTCCTTGCCTGGGCTTTGGGTAGTGGGTGAAACGGCGTTCACCGGGCTGCACGGCGCCAATCGATTGGCTTCAAATTCACTGCTTGAGGGCTTGGTCTTTGCGCGGCGCGCTGCTGAGAAGCTGGGTCAAGAGTTGAAGATGCTGCGTGGGGCGCCATTGCCCACGGTGCCGGATTGGCAAGTGGGGTCAGCCGTGGCGAGTGACGAGGCCGTTGTGGTCTCTCAGAATTGGGATGAGATCCGCCGTTTGATGTGGAATTACGTGGGTATTGTGCGCAGCAGTGCGCGGCTACGGCGTGCGGGGCGTCGCATTGCGCTGCTACAGGAAGAGATTCGGGAATATTACTGGAAGCACCTCGTGACGCGGGATTTGCTGGAGCTACGCAATATTGCCACCGTTGCAGAATTGATTGTTTCTTCTGCCGCCAGCCGCCATGAGAGTCGCGGCCTGCACTACACCATTGATTTCCCTGATCTGATCCCCGCGCTGGCGAACGACACTGTCGTCAAGCGCGGGGTAATGCCCCACCTCCGCAATCAATAGATGCCATTTCCGAAATTTGCCCGGTCATGAATCCCGCGCGCCCCATGAGTTTCTCAGCCGTGCTCGCTTGGGCGGCTTGCGTGTTCATTTTGCTCAACGCATTGGTGTTCGGGCTGGCTGCGTTAAGACCGAATTCGCTGCATGATCTCGTCAGCCTCGGCACTTGTGAGGCGCTGGTCTTCCTGATCCTCAGCGCCCTAGTGCTCCGTGTCCACAACCCAGAGAGCACATTGGTGCAGGCTTTTGCACTGCGCCCCGCGCCGGCGTCTTTGGTGATCGTCTGCTTTGCGGCGGGTCTGTGTTTGCGTGTTCCGGCCGATTTCCTGCGCACGCTCGTGGAAACGCTTGCTCCCACTCCTTCTGATGTGTTGCTCGCGGAGGGCGAGTTGCTCCATTACGAGACGCCCGCGGATCTGGTGAAGCTGCTTGTGGTGCTCGCTGTTGCGGGGCCCTTGGTGGAAGAGTTATTCTATCGTGGGGCGTTGTTCGGGCCGCTGCTTCGGGCACGCGGCATGGTCGGCGCCGTCGTGGCAACGTCGTTGGCTTTCGTGTTGGCCCATGGCCAATGGCGTGATTATCCGTCTTTGGTGTTGGTCGCGGCTAGCCTGGGTTATGTGCGTGCCGCGTGCGGCTCGCTGCTGCCTGCGTACGCGCTGCACGTGGCGTTCAATCTTTCGGCCATTTGGGTGTCAGCGGTGGGCATTGTCGGCCCCACAGAATCACTGACGCTTTCTCCTGCTCTGACGGCCTTGGCGTGGGCGCTGGTTTTCTTTCTCCTCACCGGAGTTCACCGAATTGCGATGCGTAACGCGTTGGCAATCGAGGCGCGCGACGAGGACGTGAATTGATCCGTGAGGTTTGCACATGACGCGACCGCCCTCGTCTTGGCGCATTGCAATGGCGCTGCTTGTCTTGGCAACCCCGGTGTGCTTCGCTTGCTCGAAGAAGTACCGCGTGGGCGATTATGTGCTGGTCAACTGGAGGGATGAAGGCCCTTACCCGGCGTACGTGCTCGAACACAAGAAGCAGCGTTATCGGGTGCACTTCGACGGTTACCCCGATCGCTGTGACGAAGATGTGTTGATCGATCAGATCGTCGATATTGCGAAGAGCCCGACGGCTGTTCCCGCCAATCCACCGCGCGGCGTGTTCTGCGTGCGAGCGAAACCCAGCCCCGACGAGAAAGTGGGGCAAGTTTACAAGGCGGGGGATCGGGTCAAAGTGAGCTGGCGCGGCTCAACGTATCCTGCGGTCGTCCTCGAAGTCGTCGCGCGCGATCGCTACCGCATTCGCTACGAAGGGCACGAGGAGCAGTGGGACGAAACGGTGCCCGCCGAACGCATTCAAGGCAAATTATAACGCATCTGCGTTGGCGAAAGCTGGGGCAGCGGGCAGCAGCTCTGAAATACGGGTGAGCAATTCGTGCAGTCCGGTTTTGTCGCGAGCTGATACGAATAGCACGCCCGGATCGATGCGATGATTGTCCCGCTGTTCGCTATTCAAGCGATCGATCTTGTTCTTCACCAACAATCGTGGGATGTCGGCCAGGTTGAGCGAGGAGAGTAACTTGCTGGTTGCCTCCAAGTGCGCATCCAGTTCCTCGCTCGATGCGTCGGCGATTTCGAGCAACAGATCGGCGTCTGCAGCTTCCTCGAAGGTTGCGCGGAATGCCGAAAATAAGTCCTTGGGCATGTCGCGAATGAGCCCGACCGTGTCACTGATGATCGCGGTGCGCCCATCTGCCAAACGCAGGCGCCGCGCACGCGTATCCAGCGTGGCAAAGAGCTTGTCTTCGGCGAGCACCCCGGCACCGGTCAGCGCGTTGAGCAGTGTACTCTTGCCCGCGTTGGTGTATCCGACGATTGCAATCACCGGCAGCTGGCTATTTTGGCGTTTGCGCCGTCGCTGCTCGCGTTGCTCAACCAGGGATTTGAGCTGCTTCTCCAGTTGATTGACGCGTTCTTTTGCGCGGCGGCGTCCGATTTCCAGCTTGGTTTCACCCGGGCCACGCCCGCCAATGCCGCCCGTCAAACGGCTCAACGCGTCGTCCTTTTGGTTCAAGCGCGGCAGGTTGTATTTGAGTTGCGCGAGCTCAACCTGCAATTTGCCGTCACGCGTTTCTGCACGCTGTGCAAAAATATCGAGGATCAGCTGTGTGCGATCGATGACGCGCAAATCCGTGCGCTGGGCAATGCTGTTGGCCTGAGTGGGCGACAGCTCGCAGTCGAAGATCAACAGATCGGCGTCCATATCAATTGCACGCGTGACCACGCTCTCCAGTTTTCCTCGACCGAGCACGAATTTGGGATCGATCTGATCGCGCAACTGGATCAAGCTGTCCACGGCGGCGATCCCGGCGCTGTGGGTCAGGTGACGCAATTCTTCCATGCTGGCTTGAGCGCGAGCATTGGCCCCGGCGCGTTTCTTTGTCCCCACGTGGATCAAGATTGCGCGGGAGGTATGCACTTCGCGTGATCGCCGTCGGCGCGCGAATTCTTCCTCCAAAGAGGCGATCAGTTCACCGAAATGAGGCTGCGGGTGACCGTACGGAACGGGGCCCACAATCTCGTACGGTTTGCGTTCGCCTTCGCTGGGGACGTTGTAAGCCCACACCAAGGAGCGCGGTTCGCCCTCCGGGGTCAATTGGATCGCGCATACCAGATCCAATCGCAGCCGCGTGAGATCCACCAAGTCGTCTTGAGTGAGCCCTTCGCTGAATAAATGCGTGTGGATCAGACGCAGTGCGCGGAAACGTCCATGGGCTGCGCGCAAGCGGCCAATATCTGGCAGCATCAATCCAGTGGGCGTGCCGACGATCACTGAATCTACCTCACCCGAACGGTGCACCAGCACCCCCACCTGTCGTTTGGAAATGCGCGAAGCCTCGACCAACGAGCGCACCAATTCAGGCGTGGCGATGCGATCAGGTGGCACGCGGCGCCGGTAGATCCGCTCCAAGAGTTGCTGCGCCAGTGGCGACAGGCCGGTGGTGTTGCCACTGAGATCAGGCATGCGAAGAGCGACTCATGGTCCGGGTTCTAGCATAATTGCAAGCATCGAGCAGCTTGGACTAATGTGGGCTCATGGCGTTGCTCACGGAATTGACTCGGGCGGAGGCTTCCCAAGCGCTGGCTCGCTACGGCATGCAGCTTCTAAAGCTGATCCCGCTGGAGCAGGGGTCCGTCAATTCCAATTTCCGGATTGAGACTGATCGAGGCCTGTTCTTCGCCCGAATTTACGAAGAGCAGCCGCTTTCGGGTGCGTTGGCGGAGATGCAGTTGATTCGTAAATTGCAACAATTGGGTGTGCCCACGCCCGCGCCGCTGGAACCCACCGATCCCGCGCCGGTGCTGGCCAGCGGGAAGCCCTTCGCCGTGTACCCGTGGGTAGAAGGTGAGATCTTGTGTTACGGCCGCGTGACTGCCGCGCATCTGATCGAGCTAGGCAAGGCGCTCGCGACGCTTCACTTGGCGAGCGCTGCGCTGGGTGTGCTTCCCAAAGGGCGCTTTGGTCCCGAGGGCTTGCAGGAGCGGCTGGGCAGTATTGAGCAGCGGTTGAATCCTGCGGATCGTGAGCTGAGCGAGGCTGTGACTCAGATTCGCGCAGCGCTGACGCGCTACACCCAGAGGCGCAGCAGCAGCGTGCCCCAAGGGATCATCCACGGCGATCTGTTTCGCGACAACGCTTTGTGGGCGGGAACAACGCTGGGCGCGGTGATCGATTTCGAAAGCGCGTCACACGGAGCCTTCACCTATGATCTCATGGTGTGCGCCCACGCTTGGTGTTTTGGTGATAGGTTTGACTTGGGCCGAGTGCGCGCGCTGTTTGAAGGTTATTTGCAGCAGCGCAAGCTGGAGCCAGAGGAATACGAGGCGCTGGTCGTTGAAGGGGCGATCGGTGCGTTGCGCTTCGCCACCACACGCATTTCGGATTTTTCTCTGCGCGCCGCACCGGGCACCTCGCCCAAGCGCGACTCTCGCCGATTTTGGCAGCGCTTGGCCCAATTGGAATCCGGTGCGCTCAGCCCGCTCTTTGCGGATCTTCAGGCACAATTCGCCTAATTTTCTGCGCCTTGCTCGGCAGGCGCGGGGGCTGTGCTAGAAGCACCGGCGGAATATGGCCTGAGAGCAAGGCGGAGCGTGCAATGACAGTAGCAAGAGGTGGCAGACTCAAGAATGACCCGAGCGCCGCGATGCAGGCACTGAATACCAGCGTCGACGTCGATCAGCGGCTTTGGCGCGAGGACATTCGGGGATCGATCGCGCACGCCCAAGGGCTTGCTCGGGCAGGCGTCATCTCTAAGGAAGACGCAGTCACTTTGGAGCGCGGGCTGAAGCAGGTAGCCTCCGAGATCGAGCAGGGCACGTTTGCGTGGGACGCGAGCAAGGAGGATGTTCACATGAACATTGAGGCGCGTCTGACGGAGATCGTGGGCGCCGTGGGCGGCAAGCTGCACACGGGGCGATCGCGCAACGATCAAGTCGCGACGGACTTGCGCTTGTGGGTGAGGGCTGAAGCAACCTCAGTACTGCAAGAGATCCAGAATCTAGCCCAAGCGATTGTTGCGCGAGCGCAGGGTGAAATTGAAACCCTGATGCCCGCCTACACGCACTTGCAGCGTGCGCAACCCAGCAGGCTGTCGCACCATTTGCTGGCCTGGCAAGAGTTACTGTTCCGCGATCATCAGCGCTTGCTCGACGCGTTGGTTCGTTTGAACGAATGCCCATTGGGCAGCGGCGCGGTTGCGGGCACCGGTTTCCCGTTGGATCGTGTCGCGGTGGCGAAGGATCTTGGGTTCACGGGGCCCACGCGCAACTCCATCGATGCCACGGGTAGTCGCGACTTCCTGATGGAGGTTGCCGCGTCGCTCGCGATCTTGGGCGTTCACCTCTCGCGCATTGGTGAAGAGTTAGTGATCTGGTCCAGCTTGGAATTTGGCTTCGTCGCGTTGAGCGACCAGTATTCAACCAGCTCTTCGATGATGCCTCAGAAGAAGAATCCGGATGTGGCTGAGCTCATTCGCGGCAAGGCTGCGCGCGCCATCGGGGATTTGACAAGCCTGCTCGTCTTGGAAAAGAGCCTGGCTTTCGGCTACGGCCGTGAGCTCCAAGAAGACAAGGTGCCGATTTTCTCGCTGATTGACGGCGCGCTGGTGAGCTTGCGAGCGCTCGCGGGCGCGATTGCCACGCTCACTTTCAACGCTGACAAAATGCGGGCAGCTTTGAACCAGGGCCACCTGTGTGCCACCGATTTGGCCGATTTTCTGGTGCGCAAGGGCATGCCTTTCAGACAAGCGCACCATTTGGTGGGCGAGCTGGTCAGGGCGGCGGAGAGCAAAGGCGTTCAGCTGCACGAACTGGATGACGCCACATTGTCGGCGGCATCCGTTTTGCTCAGTGACGCACGCAGCAGCGGCGCCTTTGATCCGGCCTTGGCCGTCGAGCGACGCGATCTATTCGGCGGCCCCGCCCGCAAGCAAGTGCTGCTGCAAATCGATGACGCACTCAAGCGTTGGAAAGAGAACGCCGTCCTAGTCAAAAGCAAATTAGGTGCAGGTTAAGCAGCAGCCACCGCGCCTGCATCGTCGCCAAGTTCTTCCGGGCCCGTTCAGGGGCACATTGCACGTGACAAGATGCGAACTCGTTTAAAACGACAGCGCGCCGGTTGCGCCAGGTCCGGTGAACGTGAAAGTTCGTGGTGCCGGCTTCGGGTTGTCGAAGGCGCCTGTTTGCCAGAGGACAACCGTGGTGCCGAGCACGAC
>DATJEQ010000197.1:0-12845 GCA_035496495.1 Polyangiaceae bacterium | reverse complement strand
GTGATTGGGCTGACGAAAACAGCGGCCCTGGAGTACGCCAAGAACAAGATCCGTATCAACGCCATTTGTCCGGGTGTAATTCACACTGAGATGATCGACCGTATCACTCACAAGGATCCTGAAGTGGAGAAGCAGTTCACTGGGCTTGAGCCCATTGGGCGCATGGGCACGCCGGAAGAGATTGCCGCTGGCGCTCTGTGGCTTTGCTCCAGGGCCGCTTCGTTCGTGACCGGGCAGGCCGTGGCTGTGGACGGCGGCTTCGTTGCTCAATAGCGAGGGGCACGCGGCTCGATGGACGCCAGCGGTCTCAAGGCGCGTAAGTAGGCGCCGCTTGCCGAAATCTCAGCCGCGGTCGGTATCTTCCGCAGCGAGGCGTTCGGCCAGGCGGCGCGCTGCCAGGGGGCGACCGGTTCGTTCAAGCAGCACCAAGAGTTGAAGCTCGATCTCGCGGCAGCGCTGGAGCAACTGCTGACGCTCGGCAGGATTCGCCGTTTTCGCGCGTTGGTGCATATCCAACCAGCTCTTCCACAGAGTCACTTCGAGGGGTTCTTCCCTGGTCGTGAGCTGATCGCCTTTCGTCGCACGGCCCTTGCTCCGCTCGTTCTGCCACTCGCGGATGCGTGCTTCAGCCAGGCCATTCAGCGATTTCATCTGTGTTCAATGTGGGATCGTGGGGCCGGTCTGGCAAGGGTGTGTGACGGTTTTGGTCAGGCTTCACTGCTTCACTTGTGCGAACAGCACGACCTGATTCTTGCCGAAGTGCTTGGTGCATTTCGGGCAGGTTGCGTAGTAGTAGTACAGCTTCTCCAACTTGAGGCCTCGCTTGGCGACGTGCTCTCCCATGGCCTGCGACCACTTGCCGACGTCCCGGTATGGCCCCTCGAAGACCTTGGTCAAGAACTTCCCAGACAGCGTCTCGATCTTGACACCGGGGAACACCTTGTCGACGGCCAAGTACAGGTCCGCGCCCCAAGGGGAAACTTCGTCGGTGATCCAGAAGGGCTCCTCCGGGTATGCCTCGGCCTCCTGCATCGCGGCGTGATCGCGACTGATCACAGAGCCGAAGTTGAGCGGGACATGCAGGAACGAGCGGATGTGATCCTTGAGAAATGGCTTGTTAGTCCAGGACAGCTCGCGATCATCCCAAAGCTTGACGTCGAGCTTGGCGCAGCATCCGGTTTCCGAGTTGTTGTAGTGGGTCTGTTCAAGTCGCATGAGTCACCTCGTGTTGGTGGAAACCCGACAGAAGCAATTGTCGCGCCAGCGCCATCGGGTGAACTTTCAGCGGCGGATACGGGCGCGCCGTGCAGATTTGGCGCGTCTACGCAGCTTCTGCGCACAGCGCTCAGTTTCAGACGACCAGCACGCCGGCACCACGAATGCCATCGCCCTTGAGGCGTTGCAGGGCCTCATTCACCTGAGCAAGCGGGAAGGTTTCGACGTGGGTCGTAACGCCCACCTGTGCCGCTTCTTGCAGGAATTGCAGGCCATCTTCCCGCGTGTTGTTGGCCACGCTGCGTACGCTGCGTTCTTGATAGATCAACGGATACGCGAAGCTCGGGATGTCGCTCATGTGGATCCCCCCGAGCACCAGCGTGCCCCCTTTATCGAGGTGTCCAAGCGCCGTGGGCACCAGTTCCCCGGCGGGCGCGAAGATGATTGCGGCGTCCAGGGCAACCGGAGGGCGCTCAGTCGCGCCGCCCACCCAGCGTGCTCCCAGCTCTTCGGCGAGCGCGCCGTGGCGGTCCCGATCCCGCGTACACACATAGACTTCTGCGCCCCGAGCCCGAGCGATCTGGATCGCGATGTGACCCGCAGCGCCAAATCCATAGATCCCCAAACGAGCCCCCGTGAAAGGAGAAAGCGCAGTTTGCTGCAGGCAGCGATAGCCGATGATGCCGGCGCACAGCAACGGAGCCGCTTGTGTGTCGCTGAACCGCTCAGGCAAAGGGTAGGCGAAGCGGGCGTCAGCCAGGGCGTACTCCGCGAAACCGCCGTCCACAGTGTAGCCAGTGAACGCGGGCCTGTCGCACAGGTTCTCGCGTCCGCTCTTGCAGTAGCGGCACACCCCACAGCTGTGGTGCAGCCAGGCGATGCCAACCCGTTGCCCGATTTCCAGGTTCTGCACTGAAGGCCCGACTGCAACCACAGTCCCCACCACTTGGTGCCCAGGCACAATCGCTGGCCTGCGCACGGGCAAGTCACCTTCCACGACATGCAGATCCGTACGGCAGATGCCGCAGGCGCGCACTTTCACCAGCACGTCGCCAGCCGCGGGCGAAGGCAACTCCCGTTCCTGCAATTCGAGCGGCCGATTATCGACGTTCTGTGGGGTCGGCAAAGCCCAGGCTTTCATCTGCGTCATCGTTGGATCTCCGCGAAACAGCCATTCCTACCACGACACTGGCATGACGTTTGCTTTGGTTATTGACTCGTCAGAGCGAATTCCTCAAACACAGAAGCGAAGGATCCCATGACCGTCGATGAAATCATGACCACAGTGCCCGTGACCACTTCACCTCGCGCGACTGTGCGACAGGCGTTGCGCCTGCTCCATGAGTTGGATCTGCGCCATCTGCCGGTGGTCGACGATGGTCGTTTGATTGGAATGCTCAGTGACCGCGACTTTCGCACAGCCCTCGGGCCAGGTTATCTGGACGGTGTATCTTCTGCGGAAGCAATGAATGGCTCGGTTGCAGCCTTGATGTCTTCAGATTTGGTGTGCGTTTCTCCAGAAACGGAGATTGCCGAAGTGGTGGATTTGATGATCGAGCACCGCGTGGGCGCCATCCCAGTCGCCGGTGACGACGAGGACGATCTGCTCGGAATCGTAACCTACGTTGACGTTCTGCGCGCGGCGCGTGATCTCTTTTGAATCTTGGCATGACTCCTGCTGCAGCGAGCCCTAATGTCCAATGTCGTCAGTTCGTTTAAAGTTCACATCGATCAAGTCGAAGGCTACGCGTTCCGCACTCACTTCGACAAGCAGCAGTATACGGATCTCGTCACGGACGAACCCCCGCCGCTCGGCAAGGACAGTGAACCAAACCCCGCCCGCATTCTGGCTGCCGCCGTGGGCAACTGTTTGGCGGCGAGTCTGCTCTTCTGCCTGTCCAAGGCAGGCGCCAAGCCGACTGGCTTGTCTGCCGACGTCAATGTGGAGCTCGTCCGCAACGACAACAAGCGGCTTAGGATCGGGACCCTGGATGTCGTGCTTCGTCCACAGTTAGCCGACGACGCTGCTCTCGCTCATTGCATGGATTTGTTTGAAGATTTCTGCGTGGTAACCGAGAGTGTGCGCCAGGGCCTGGACGTGAAGGTCCACGTCCAATCACACCCCGAATCCACGATGGAAAATCTGCCGCATGCCGTTTGAGCGGCAGGCTGCAACACATTAGGGCTCCCTATGGAGTCCTCAATGTGCTTTCGGAACTAGTGGAATGCGCTGATGATATTCGTCATCCAGTGCGCGGCTCTTGCCCGCGCGGGCGATGGAAACCACCTGACGCTCGTTCGTGCATCACGCCGTGCCTGACGAGGGCCGTTTCGATGTGAGAGACATCATGCCAACTCAGGTCTTCCGCGAATTCCAGGCGGTGGAGGCCCGCGGGCAGAGTGGTGCTCGCTTGATCGCGCAACAGCCCCAACAGGTGAGGCTCAGCCATAATCACTAGGTTGTGAATGCCATTGGACTTGATGAATTCGTCCGCGGCGCTGACCACACGTTGTGCGAAGCGTCGCGCGATCTCCTCGGCGTGCCCGGGGCGGTGATCTTGGTATCCGTGTGCCGAGCCTTCAGTGCCTTCGCGGTTGCGTGTGGCGCTGCTGCTGGACATGTCAGATCCCGTTGCTTTACTCTCCGGGTTGGCCAGATCAACTCGCTCCTCAAGGGAAGGACCCGTCAAAAAATCGGTCGGACCAGGATCCTTCACGGTGAAGAATCGGGCGCGTCCAGAATCCGCCACTATGATGCATAATCCTGTCATGATTCCACCTCAGGTTTGGTGCCTGCGCGAGGCACCGCAAGATCTGTGATCCCGCGATGCCTGCGCGTCGACATTTGCATCACGCGCTCTTCACCTTGACCGAAGTCGCCGGCTGCACGACTTTCTTTGGCACGATCAGCGTGAGCACGCCGTTCTTCAGCTCGGCGTTAACCTTGCTGGAGTCAATCGCCTCGGGCAGGGTGAATGACCGAGAGAAGCTGCCATAGGAACGCTCCAGGCGATACGTGGTGGCGCCCTTCTCCTCCTTTTCCTCTTCTCGCTTGCCGCTGACCGTGATGCGGTTGCCATTGGCTTGCACATCCAAGTCCTCGCTTCGCACTCCGGGTAGATCCGCTTTGAGCTCGAAGCTCTCCGTTTTCTCTTTGATGTCGAATTCGGGGATGTAGGAGCCAACTTGGCCGGTCGACAACGGGGCTAGGTCAGCAAGCGGCTCCCACAACGAGCGCCAGCGCGACGGCGTCAGCAAGTCACGGGTGAGCGCCAAGAATGGGTCTCTGGTTTCCTGATCTCTTCGAACGATGCTGCTCATGGTTTGTTTCTCCTTGTTGAACTGTTTGAATGGTTTGAACTGTAAAACGATCTTCTAGGCCGCCGCAGCGGCGTGCTCGCGGGGCTTGCAGATGCCAGCGAGGGTGTGTGCAATGCCTGGTGCGCTGACGGCGCCACGCAAACCTTGTAATTCGGCACTCCTCGCCAGATCCGCGACCGTGATCATCCCGGCCAAGCAATTGAGATCATTGAGCACAGGGATTCGGCGAAGCTGCCGCTCCTTCATGAGTTGCTCGACGTGCGCAATGCTGTCTTCTGTTCGACACCCTACAACGGGATGCGACATTGCCGACCCCACACTCGCGCCTTGGAGCGCAATCCCCTGCGTGTACGCGGCCATGCAGATATCGCGATCAGTAATGATCCCAACGACTTCCCCCTCTGCATCCACAACGGGCAGGCACCCGCAGTCTTGCTCCCACATGATCTGAGCGGCTCTATTGAGCGAATCTTCAGGTGCACAGCTCAACACCTGGCTGGACATTGCATCTCTTACTTTCATATCGACCTCCCAAAATCGCACACCGTCTTGGCGTGACGGAGTGATCACCAGAGCAAGAGGTGCGCCAACTTGCTGTGAATCAGGCGACCACGAAAATTCACGCTCTGATCACGAGCAGCGTCGCGTCGCGGCAGTGAAGGGCGCAAATATCGGGTGCGCGCCCCGGGCGAGGCGCACGTTTTGCGGAAACCGTTGTTAACCAGAGGTTCTGACCCGACAGCTCCCCGCGGATCACTCGTAACGGAGCGCCGCCAGCGGATTGAGGCGCGCCGCCCTCCGGGCAGGAAAGACTCCAAACACGATGCCGACGAGGACTGATACGCCGAAAGCGACGGGGGTGGCGAGGGTGGGAATGACGAACGGAACGTGGATCAGACGCGCCACGCCCATCGCGCCTGTTAGGCCTACCCCGATTCCGAGTACGCCGCCCAGGGCCGACAGTGTGATGGCTTCGATCAGAAACTGATTTAGAATGTCGAAAGCGCGGGCGCCAATCGCCAGGCGCACGCCGATCTCACGCGTCCGCTCGGTGACCGAGACCAGCATGATATTCATGATACCAATGCCGCCGACCACAAGCGAGACCGCGGCGACGCCGGCGAGCACGCTGGTGAGCATGCCCGTTACGGACTGAAGCAGGGCTTGCAACTCTCGCGGGTCGCGAACAGCGAAGTTGTCGTCCTCGGCGCTGAGGACGTGGCGCCGCCTGCGCAAAATGCTCGTGATCTGACTCTTCGCGTCCTCGATGACTTCGGGGGAGCGGGCGGCGGCCATGAAAACCTGCACTCGATCACTCCCCATGATCCGACGCGAAAAGGTCGAATACGGAAGGAAAACGACGTCGTCTTGATCCATCCCGAACGCCGAGGCACCCTTCGGCTCCATAACGCCGACGACGCGACAAGCGATGTCCCGCACGCGAAGCTCGCGGCCGATCGGATCTTGTCCGGGATAAAGTGCTTCGGCGACGGTTTGACCGATGACGCACACGGTCGCAGCCTGGCGTTCGTCGGCCGCATTCAGCAGTCGGCCTGATGCCGAGCCCCAGCTGCGGATCGCAAAGTACTCAGGCGCCACACCGGAGATCGTCACCTGGCGGTTGTAGGGGCCTGCGACGATCCGCGTAATCCGGGAGCCAGCGGCGGAAACGAGCGATACGTCGTGGGCCAGTCGGCGAACGGCGTCGAGATCGCCGGTGGTGAACAACGGGACGCCGAGCGACGATTGTTGCATGCCGCGCACCGACCCGGGAATCACGATCAGCATGTTGCTGCCCAGGCCGCTGATGGCTTCTCCCACATACGCCGTCGCACCTCGGCCCATGGCTTGCATCATCACAACCGCGGCGACGCCAATAACGATGCCAAGCATGGTCAGGCTTGAGCGCATCTTGTTGCGCAGGAGTGCCGAGAAGGCGAGCGACAAGGTGGATGTGAACAATTAAGCCACCTGCTTGTCGTCGGAAACGATGCGGCCATCGTGGAAGCGCACCTCGCGCGCCGCGTACTTGGCGCTGTTCGGGTCGTGTGTGACCATCAGCACGGTGATGCCGCGCTCGTGGTTGAGCCGGGAAAGCAGATCCATGATTTCCCTTCCCATCTTCGAGTCGAGGTTACCGGTTGGCTCGTCGGCGAGGACGATTTCCGGGTCGTTAACGATCGCGCGAGCTACCGCGACCCGCTGCTGCTGGCCGCCGGAAAGCTGATTGGAGTGCGCATTTTCGCGACCGGCGAGGCCAACGAGAGCCAAAGCCTCGCGCGCACGGCGTTGCCGTTCACGTGCCGGAACCCCTGCATAAACCAGAGGCATGGCGACATTCTCAAGCGCGGAGGTTCGGCTGAGCAGGTTGAACATTTGGAAGACGAAACCGAAGCGCGAGTTGCGCAACGCCGCGAGGACGTCCTGGGCTAGATCCTGCACTGGCACGCCTTCGATCAGGTAGCTGCCGTCGGTTGGCAGCTCCAAGCAGCCAAGTATGCTCATGGCCGTAGACTTACCGGAGCCCGAGGGGCCAGTGATGGCGACGAATTCACCCGTGTGTACGGCAAGGTTCACTCCGTCGAGAGCGCGCACTGCTGCCTCACCCTCACCGTACACCTTGACGACCGAGCGCAGGGTGAGCAGCGGCGAGCTGTCAGTGGGCGATTCCATAGGCCTTCCTGCCCTCGGGCGTCAGCTCGTAGATGACGCTCGCGCCCACGCTGACGGCCCCGGACGGGACGGCTGTGAGCTCGCCGTCAGAAGTTCCTGGCTCAGTGCGAACCCACTTAAGCGCACCGGCCGAGAGCAGCCAGAGGCCAGATTCCTTGCTCGGCTTTTCCCCGGGTGGGGTGAATTGGAACGCCGCGGCCGGAACGCGCGAAACGTCCTTTGCCATGGCCGTGCGAATGCGGACGGAGGCCGTCATACCCGGCTTGAGCGCAAGATCGGTGTTCTCGACGTCAACCTCGGTACCGTAGACAACGACATCTTGAACCGTCTGCGGCGAATTCCTGACCTCGGTGACGATGCCCTCGAAGGTGCGGTTCGGGTAGGCATTGACCGTGAACGTTGCCATCTGCTTTTCGGCGAGTTCGCCGATGTCCGCCTCATCCACCGAGGCAATGACCCGCATCTTGCGCAGATCGGCCGCGACCGTGAACAACACGGGGGTCTGCAGCATCGAGGCGACCGTCTGCCCCGGATCGACGTTGCGAGTGATGACGACACCGTCGATGGGCGAACGGATGATGGTGTGCTCAAGATTGGTCTTGGCCAGGGAAAATGAAGCCTGCTGCGCGGCGAGCTGCGCCTCGGCGGCCGACACGCGCTGCGCGGCGAGCCGGGCTGCGGCGGAGGCGTTGTCACGGTCACTTTGCGAGACGAGATTGCTGGCAAACAGTTGGTCGGCCCGGGCCTTCTGCGTTGCTGCGTGATCGCGATCCGTCTTGGATTGCTCAACCGCAGCGCGAGCCGCCGCAAGGGCTGCCACCATCTGGGCTTGTTGAGCGCTCAGCGCAGCGCGATCGAAGCTGGCGAGTACCTGTCCGGCAGTGACGTGATCGTTGTAGTCGACCTCGACGCTCGCGATCCGCCCCGAGATCTCGGCGCCGACCTGGACGGTTGTGATCGCTTCGAGGTGCCCCGTGGCGCTCACCTCGCGCACGATGTCCCCACGCGAGACAGCTCCGGCGCGAAAGCGCGCGGCCAACGGCACGGGCTTCGGGCGCGCGACCTGCCAGACAGCTATCCCGGCGACGGGGATCAGCACAAGAAGGCCCCAGAGCAGGAGCTTGCGATGGCGTTTCCTGCGTTTCTCGCGCTCTATAAGATCGTTCAGCGACTGTCGCTTCGGAGCGATGCTAGCGGCCGCCGGCATATCCATGACCGCCTATGAGCAAATGACGTGCCCAGCAAAACAGAGCGAATTTTCGCTGTTCCGCTTACGAGAAACGCACATTCTGCGCCGGCTGCACCTGCTGCACCCGCTCCCGCGCAGAACTTGCGTACGATCAGCACGGCACATTTTTGAAGTCGCCCATGCGGCCTTCTTTGGGGCGACGGGGTAGGGAAAAGGTTTCTCGAAGCGAGAAATTTCATACCCAATTGTAAATTACCGAAAGAACACGCGAATCCTAAACAGGGGTGGCTTGGGTGAGGCAACATTAAAGTATGCGCCTTTCGCCCTTTCACCCTTCGACGTTTCGCACTCAGTCTTTGTCCGCTTCGCCCTGGCTTTACGGCTTGTCGGCGGGTGCTTTTCTGCTTTTGTCGGCTTGCTCAAGCTCCAACACATCGGCGAATGGAGCCGGCGGCCTCAACAACGTCGGGCAAATGACCGCTGGAAGTGGCGGGCAGAGCGTTGCGACGGGGGGAACCGCAAGCGGGCAGAGCGGCGGCACATCGACGGGGGGCACTGTTACGATTGGTACCGGTGGCACGCCGAATACTGGGGGAGTTCCCGCGACGGGCGGGACCAATACGGGTGGAACACCGGCAACAGGCGGACAAGGTGGCACCTCAGCGACGGCCGGGGCTGGCGGGATTCCAGCTCAAGGCGGTGATACCGGCGTAGGCGGCGCGACGGGTGGGAGCGGAGGAGGAACGTCCACCGACATGGATACGCCCCCGTGGCGCCCGTTGATGGTCGATCCAAATACTCATTCTGGGGGCGGCGTCACCTTCACCGCAACACAACTCGACCCAATGGCGGGCACCTCAATGACCGACACGCACGCGGGTGCACAGGAAAAGGGGTCGGTCAATTTAGGCGCGCCCATGATCCGCGGCAAGCTGGCCATGACGCTGGGCGGGATTGGAACTTGTTGCGGCCAGGGTGGCATTGGGGGCTTTGCCGAAGGGTTGGGCTTTCACCAACTGGCGATCGCGTACCAGACACAGATCTCTAGTGCGCCCGACCAGTACAAGAGCGTCCCGGAAGCGATGCGTACTGACGAAGACAATCGTCAAATGGGTGATGCCCGCATGGAGGCTTTTGACGGAGTGGATCGTGTCGATTGGCTGGATATCAACCCCCACGATGCGTTCAAAATGCGCACGCTGCTCGCCTTGAAGTACCTGCAAGACCAAGATCCGGGCGGCGACTGGGCCTACTTTATGAACGAGGCTCAAACCGAAGTGCGCTGGAGTGATGTGTACCTCGTGGGTTACTCCTACGGTTCACAAACGCTCGCCGTGTGGGCGAAGTACACTCGCTTCGGGCGCGGCATCGCCACTTCCGGGCCATCGGATGAAGGCTTCCCCAACGCGACTTGGATCCACGCCCCCTCGGCCACCCCGCTCGATCGCATGTACGAACTCACGGGCTCCCAGAACCTCGATACTCATATCCAAACTTGTCAGGCAGCGGGCTGGCTCGGCGACCCGGTTACGGTTGCAGCGGGGGCGACGACGGCGGATCTGATGATGGCCCACCTGTTCATTCTGGAGGGGCAGGGGCACAGCGAGTTTTGCGCGGGCGACGGTGGCGACTGGAAGGCGCTGTGCCAGTACTCCTTCGGCGTAATGCAGTGATTAGTCTATAGTTATATAGGCGATCTGGAAAATTCCGCGTCAGTCGCTCAAGCATGGGCGGAAATGGCCGTACTGCTGCACGGGTATCTTGCCAGCAGCAGCGAGCGGTTTGGTCAGCGTTAAGCAAGAGCGGGTGCTGTTCGTCGACGACGATCCAGTGGCACGCGGCGCTTTTGCGCGCACGATGCGGCAGCGGGGCTTTTTGATCGATCTCGCGCGCGACGGCACTGAAGCCTGGCAGCTCGCAAGTCAGTTTCCGTACGCCGTGGTGGTGACGGATCTGCGCATGCCGGGGCCTGACGGCCTGCGCTTGCTTGCTCAAGTGAAGACGTTGAAGCCTGCGCCTTGCTGTTTGTTAGTCACCGGTGTGCCGCAGCTCGATTGGGTGGGCACCACGCCGGAGTCACGGGGAATTCCCGTAATCCGCAAGCCGTGGGATGGCGATCAATTGGCCGCCGCGCTTAGAGCTGCCATTTCAGACTATTGCGAACGGGCGCGCAACGTTCCCGAATCGAATCGTGCACCGGGGCACGAACGTCCGACGCGTGTGGTGCTGATTCAGGGCAGCAGGCAGTCTGCCGAGAAGCTGGGCAGCTTATTGCGTGAAGGCTCAGGGCTTGAGTACGAAGTGACCCCAGTTTCCAACGTCGATGTCGCACTCAAGCGCCTGAACGACACACGCTTCGACGTGTGTTTGATCGATTTGGTGGCCAAGCCGCTTTCGGCAACGCTCATGATCGAAAGGCTGCGTGAAGCCGCTCCCAAGTTGCCCATCGTGGTGGTCAATCCTGATGAATACGAAGAACTCGCGCTGCGGGTGATGGCCGCGGGTGCCCAAGATTACCTGTGCAGCAGTGAAATCGACGGGCGTGGGCTTCGGCGTGCGCTGCGCTATGCCATCGAACGACGCCGCTCGATGGATCGCCTGGACAGCTTGGCCCAGCTCGATTCATTGACCCAGCTCGCCAATCGGGTGTGCGTGCGCGAGCGATTGGCGGAAGTGGTGGCGAAAGCCGGTCGCGAGCAGCAACGGGTGGGCTTGATGTTCTTGGATTTGGACCGATTCAAGGCGGTGATCGACGGATCAAGCCACGACGTGGGCGATCAGGTGCTCAAGGAAGTCGCCAGCCGCTTGCGCGCTTGCGTGCGCGAATCGGATCTGATCGGTCGCATGGGGGGCGACGAGTTCGCGGTCGTGTTGGGGAACTTGAAGAAAGTGGGCGACGCGACGCAGCTGGCTCAGCGCATTTTGAACTCGTTTGCCACGCCTTTTGCAGTGGGCAAGCAGTCCTTTACGATCACGGGCAGCATTGGCATTTGTCTCTACCCGGACAACGGCGAAGACGCCGAAAGCCTGATGCGCAATGCGGACGCGGCGCTTTACCGTGCCAAAGAGGCAGGGCGGAACAACTACCAATACTACGACGACGATATCAGAAAGCGTGTGGCAGCGCGGGTGGACCGGGAAGCGGAGCTGCGCCACGCGCTGGAGAAAGATCAATTCGTTCTGCACTACCAGCCGCGCATCAGCTTGCTCGACAACAGCATCGTGGGCGCGGAGGCCCTGCTGCGCTGGAAGCCGCGGTCAAATGCCGTGTTGCTGCCGGAAGAATTCCTCCCAGTGCTAGAAGACACCGGGCTGATCACCCAGGTTGGCGCGTGGGTGATGGGTCGCGCATTGAGGGATTTGGCCCAAATTCGCAAGCTGGGACACCAGGATTTCGTGGTCTCAGTCAACGTGAGCGCGCGCGAATTTGAGACTGAGGATTTTGCAGAATCGGTCGAATGCGCTGCGGCCGCGGCGCGCTTGCCGCAATCCGCGCTGGAGATAGAGATCAGGGAGAGCGTGCTCATGCTCGAGAGCAAGGCCGCTCAGCGTACGATGCAAGCCCTGAGGAAGATGGACTGTCGCCTCGTGGTCGACAACTTTGGCTCCGGCGCGAGCACGCTGGCTCGGCTGCGGCGATCGGCGGTCAAGGGTTTGAAGATTTCACGTGAATTTGTCAGTGCGCTGGGCAGTGGGGCGGATGAGGCGGCGATCGTTTCGGCGGCGGTAGGGTTGGCTGACAGCTTGGAACTGGACGTGGGCGCGGAGGGGGCGGAGAACGAGACGCAGATCGACCTGCTCAGGGCCTGTGGGTGCGAACAGGCGCAAGGGTTTCACATCAGCAAAGCCATGGAACTCTCCGCGTTGATCGATTTCATAGCGACCTGGAGTGGGACCCGTACGGCGCCGCCACCGGGGAGCGTGGGCGGGAGCTATTCAATGATTCCGTCCTGACTTGGGCGGTGCTCGACAGGGGGCGGGCGAGCGACAAGGTGCCACTCCCGAGCGGTCGCACGACAGATGCACAAGAAACCTCAGGAAATTTGTGATCCAAGTGCGCGATTTTCAGTCTGTTCAGGCAGTGGGGCTGTGCTAGATACGCTGCCCCGAGCGGCGGTAGTTAAGTTGGTTATAACGCCGGCCTGTCACGCCGGAGGCCGCGGGTTCAAGTCCCGTCCGCCGCGCTCAGATCAGTCGATTCAGCCCCGCCGCCGCAGCCTTGATAAGCTGGTGCGGCGCGGGCTGAAACAACGGGTTTTTACGGAAAAATCTATGGCGCTGGCGCCTTTGATCGGCGGCCAGGTATTCGCTGATGACAGCGGGCGGTGAAATGTGTGATCAAGCGACCCGCGTGCGACATTTCGCGGTGCTCAGAACCATGGACGCTACTGGTTACGCTGTGAGATCCCTGGCCGGCCTGAAAGCCGCTTCGCGGGCATTGGTTGCG
>DATJEQ010000196.1:0-9976 GCA_035496495.1 Polyangiaceae bacterium | reverse complement strand
CCCCTGGGCGCCCACTTGATCGATCAGGCGCAACTGCGACGTGTAGTGAGCTTCATTTGTCAGCATCACACAGGCCCGCTGTGGTTTGAGCCTGCAAGGGGTGTGCAGGGTCGCTGGCTCAACGCGGGTCACTGTGACGCTGATGCTCAGCGCTAGACTCGGGCGGGTTACAGCACCCCAGCTTCGGCGATTTTATTTCCTGCTGGGCAGCGCCCTGGCCTCGCGCCTTTTGATCGATGAACAATCGGGCATCTGGCGCGTGCACAATCAAGAGCTGTTCCCTTGGCGTCATTTGCCTGGGCTACCGCTCTATCCGACATGGATGCTCGCGATCGAGTGGGCCTTGCTCGCTGCGTCCGCTGCCGGGCTTCTGTGGGGGCACTGGGTGAAAGCCGCCTTGCGCGTAGCATTGCTCGCCTTGGCAATGGGGCTCAGTCAACGCTATGCGAACCAGAATGCCCTGCTGTTCCTGGTACTCGCGTTCGCCAATTTGGAAATCCCGACGCTGCCACTGCCCACTGCGCGGGTGATCCTGCCAAACGTCGGCTTACTGCGCATGCAACTGTTCATCGTTTACGGGTTCTCCGTGGTGAACAAGATCGTTAGCGGATTCTTGAGCGGAGAAACGCTCAGTAACTTGTTCGCCTTCCCTCGCGGGCTGGCCGCCTACGCTGCCCCGGGGGCGGTGGCTGCAGAGTTGATCATTCCGGCACTCCTGTGGTTCGGCAACCCAGGGCTGGGCTTTATCGGCGCTGCGCTGCTGCACGGCTTGTTCGCCTGGTTCATGCCCAGCGTTTGGCCATTTTCCCTGACGATGCTGGCGCTGGCGGTGCTGTTTGTGCCTGCGTCGGTTTAAGGCAATAGACGACCGCGGTCTTCTGCGCTGGGTACGCGACAGATCTCAGTGCGGCCGAACAGCGAATAGCGAACGGCGGCCACCATGCGATAGGCACTATCGCGCAGCCAGCGCGGGGTGAATCGCAACAGCGCGAGCGCGCGCCATGGCTGCGACAATTGACTCAAAATAGCGAACACCGCGCTGGACTGGAAGCCCAGCTGCCCCTCACTCCACAGCACGATCGTGTCGAGCGCGGGCGGCAACTCCGGCCTCTTCTCGCGCAGCGCCGCAGCCGTTGAGCCCTGGAGCGATGCGAATTTGAATTTGCCCTGAGGATCGCGACGGATCACCCAATCCACAAAGCCGTTGCACAGCACACACACCCCATCGAAGAAAATAATGGGGCCCTCGTCGCCGACGTGGCTCGGATCGCTGACCGTGTTCTTATCGCCGCTCGCCACGCACCATCAGGGTTGCGCCCCTCCCGTGCCTTGTCAATGGTAGGGCCTCTCAAGCCTCTGCAACGGTGGCGAATTCGCCGAAACGCTTCTTGTCGGTCGCTTTTAAGTAGGCTTCGCGGCCTTCAATGAGGCCCTGTTTGAGGGCTGCTTCCAATGCGTCGTCCATCGCTTGCATGCCCTTGCCGCGCCCGGCACTGATGATCGAATTGAGCGCTCCGGGGCTGCCTTCGCGGATGGCGCCGCCCAAGCCCTTATCCCGAATCAAGATCTCGTGCACACCGAGTCGCCCGCCGCCCACCTTCTTGCACAAGAGCTGCGCGACCACCGCTGCCAGTGAATCCGCCAAGGTGTTGCGCGCCTGGATCTGCTGTTCTGCGGGGAACGTGTCGATGATGCGCCCCACTGTTTTTGCGGCGCTGCTGGTGTGCAGTGTACCGAACACCAACACGCCCATGCTGGCCGCTTCAATCGCGAGCGAAATGGTTTCCATGTCGCGCATCTCGCCCACCAAGATCACATCCGCATCTTCACGCAAGGCAGCTTTGAGCGCCGTTGCAAATGAAGCTGTATCCCTCCCCACTTCGCGGTGCGACAGCACGCTCTTCTTGTTCTGATGAACGAACTCGAGCGGATCTTCAATCGTCACTATGTGCCGTGCATGGTTGCGGTTGACCAAATCGATGATCGACGCCAGCGTCGTGGATTTGCCGCTGCCAGTGGGCCCGGTGACAAGTACTAAGCCGGACTCCAAATCCGCCAGCGTGGGCACAATCGGCGGCAAGCCCAGTTTCTCCGCCGGAATGATCTGCTCGGGCACCAAACGGAAAACGGCCCCCACGCCGTGGGTTTGCTCCAAGAAATTGCCGCGGAAGCGACCGATGCCCTGCAGGGCGTAGGCAAAATCCAAGTCATGCATCTTGCTGAAGATTTCCCACTGCGCCTCGTCGACCATCTCGCGCAACATTTCACGCAATTCGTCGTTGCCAACCACTTTCTCACCGGGGATCGCAGTGATCTCACCGCCCGCACGGTACGTCGGCACGCGCCCCGCAGCGAGGTGCAAATCCGAGCCTTTGGCTTCGGTCAGCTTGCGCAACAATGAATCGATGCGCGCCATTAGCGAAAACGATCCTTGTTCTCGGCGAAGCGCCGCGCCTCGTCCTTGGTCACCACGCCACGCGTGACCAGATCCCACAAGGAATCGTCCAGGATCGTCATGCCCAGTGACCTCCCGGTTTGCATGATGGAGCTGATCTGGAACATCTTGTCGTCCCGGATCATGTTCGCCACGGCGTTGTTACACATGAGCAACTCCCAAGCGAGCGCTCGACCGGTGCCGTCGGCCTTGGGCACCAAGCGCTGACTGACCACGGCGCGCAACGATTCACTGAGCATAGTGCGGATGTGTCCCTGCTCTTCCGCGGCGAACGTATTCACAATGCGGCTGATCGTTTGACCCGCATTGCCCGTGTGCAATGTACCGAGTACCAAGTGCCCCGTTTCCGCTGCGCTGAGCGCGAGGCCAATGGATTCTTTATCGCGCAGCTCCGTGATCGCGATCACATCGGGATCTTCGCGCAGCGCGGCGCGCAGCGCACGGGCGAAGGAACTGGTGTGATCGCCCACTTGGCGCTGATTGACGATCGCTGCATTTTCTTTGAACACGAACTCGATCGGGTTCTCGATGGTGAGCACGTGCTCTTCGCGGGTGTCGATCAAGTGCCGCAGCAACGCTGAGAGTGTCGTGGACTTGCCACAACCCGCGGGCCCCGTGCACAACACCAACCCGGTGCGGTAATCCACCAGCCTGCTGATACTTTCCGGCAAGCCCAGCTGTGCGATGGTGGGCACCTCTTCAGGAATAATGCGAAAGACAATGTCCATCCCGCGTTGTTGACGGTACGCGTTGACACGGAAGCGGCCGCACTTGGGCACCGCGTAAGCAAAATCGATCTCCCCTCTTGCCCCCAACTGATTCCACTCCTCATCCGTCAGGATCTCAGCGATCATGCGCTCAGCGTCTTCCGCGTTGATGATCTGATCTCCCTTGAGCGGTTGCAGTCGGCCGTGGATGCGCGCCAGCAGCGGCGCTCCGCTGTGCAAATGCATGTCGCTCGCGCCTTGTTTCACGGCGTAAGCCAGCGCGCGTACCAGGTAAGCGGTCTGACTGTCAGGATTGCCCGACCGCACCGAGCGAACAGTTTGACTGTCGGGTGCTTTAGCCTGCGCTGCAGAAGAAGCAGCTTGCTCCACCACTTGCTGGCGCGGCGGGGCTTCCACAGCGTGGGTCGTCTGCACCGGTTCAGGCGCTGGCGCCACACTGGCGCTTGAGCTGGAAATCAACGGCGGCAAGGGTGCGGCCCAGGAAGGCGGCACTGAATCCGAATGTCCGACCTTGTGTGCAGCGGTGAGCATGCTGTCACTGCCCAAAGGGGTGTCCGCCGCGGGCGGCGCGGGTGCGTCAGGGGGCGGCTTTTTCGATTCGAGCTGCAGGGTGCGGCGCTGTTGCTCCAGACCGCGCTGCACTTCCTGATCGACTTGCGCCTGCTGCTCCTTGCTGATGAGTTTTAGCTCCAGCGCAACCTGGAACAGGCGCAAGCCAGGGCGCTCGGTTGTCTGCACCTTCAAGCAGTGACTGGCCGCCTCGCGGCTGAGCACGCCCAGCCTGATTGCCACCTGCCCAAACAGTCGATCCTCTGGGTTCATGGCTGCATGCGGCGGGTGAACTCAGGGCGCGCTGTTTCCCTACGGTAGTACGACCGATTCCCTTAAGGGTTTCTTTCCTTTGCGGCCGCGTTTTTGCCCACCCATTTGTACGATGTTCGCGCCCTAAGCCGTTCAGCCAGCCAGCCGCCGCGCGGAGGTGATAGCAAGCCGCGGTGGGCCCTTCTCTCCCAACTGGAACTACCCTTCCAACTGGAATTGTTTCGGGCCTGCCAATAACCGCGTTGGCCCCCATGCAGCAGATCACGGATCTGCCGTTCATGGGCTTGATCGGCGAGTACGGCGCGCCGGATTATTTCTTCACCGAGTATTTCCGTGTGCATCCCACCTCACGCTTGGAGAAACACATCCTGCGCTCGGTCGTGGACAATCGCACGGGTCGCCCGGTGTTCGCGCAGCTGATGGGGCAAGATCCCGAGCGACTAGCAGAGGCGGCACGCGAGCTACACGCCTACCCCATTGCCGGCATCGACTTGAACATGGGTTGCCCTGCCCCCATGATCTACAAAGGCAACGTCGGTGGCGGGCTCTTGCGCGATCCGGATCGCGTCGATCAAATCATCGGAGCGCTGCGCGACGCCACGCCCGGCTTGTTCACGGTGAAGATGCGCATTGGTTTCGACTCCACCGACAACTTCCAACGCATCTTGGGGATCCTCAACAAGCACGGCATCGATTTGCTCAGCGTGCACGGGCGCACGGTCCAAGATCGCTACTTCGGTGAAGTGAAATACGGTCGCATCGCCGAGGCGGTGCGCACCATGAAGTGTCCGGTGCTGGCGAACGGCAACGTGACCTCTGCGCTACGCGCCACTGCGGTGCTCAAGGAAACGGGAGCCTTCGGGGTGATGCTGGGGCGCCACGCGATTCGCAATCCGTGGGTCTTTCGCCAATGCCGTCAGCTGTGGAGCGGGCAACCCGTGAGCGTCGTCACGCACGGCCAGGTGCGGCAATACATTGAACGGCTCTACCGCATGCTGGAAGAGCCCAATCTTCCCCAAGAAGCGCAGGTCAGCAAAGCCAAGCGCTACTTGAACTTCATCGGGATCAGTGTGGACCCACAAGGCGGTTTCTTATTCGAAATGCGCCGCGCGCACAGCGAAGCCGACCTGTTCGCCGTGTGCGACAAATACCTGCTCGACAATCCCGATCAACCGTTCGCCCTGGAACCTTATTCCGGCCTTTCTGCTCGCCCGAATTCGGAACGCAAAGCGGGCGCGGGCGCGCCGGCGCAGTGGTGCGGTTGAGCCCTCAATTCATCGCTGCTCCCTGACAAATCCAATCCTCAATTGTGCGCGCGGTGGCCGCTGAAATATTCGCCATTTTGCTGCTATTTCCACACAGATCGACCCCGCGGATCTTCTGCAATAGATAACTGTGCCCAGGGTCGCCCGGCGCAATGATCTTGCGGCCGTCGCAGCATTCGCTGGCCGTCACATCGACAATCGCGGGGTACGACCAGGGCACATGACACAATTCGCCGGTGCAGCCGCGCAATACCGGCGCGACGTCCCGCCGATAGCTCACCGCTGGGTTGTGCACGACACAAGCACTGCCGTCGGCCGCGTTAACACCCGCCTCTGGGGCCTGGACCCATGCAGCGCGGCTGGCATCGCACGCAAATTCTGCGACAGGCGCCCCAGGATCCGTAGGAAAAAATGGCACGTTTTCCTGTGAATTGTCGCCGGCCGCCCCGGCATCGCGATTAGCCTTGTGCGGCCCGGTGCATCCGCACAGCGCGCCCAACAGCGTGCAGCCCACCAGTAAGCCCACAACCAGCACTGAGCAAACAGGCGCCGGCTTCACCTTTTTGCTATAGACCCACACAACGGAGCGCGCCAAACTTTCCCGCGTTCCCCGTTTTGCGACACAAGAGGCCCCCTATGATCAGCTCAAAATACTCCCTTCTTCTGGCATTCGGCATTGTCACCGCTTCACTTTCGGCATGCAGCAGCTCATCGGGCGGCGGCGCAGCAACCGGCGGCACGTCAAGTGGTGGAACGCCCGCAACTGGAGGCACAATAGCAACTGGGGGCGCGGCAACTGGGGGCACGGCAACCGGTGGCACAGCAACGGGCGGCACGGCGACCGGGGGAACGAGCACCGGGGGCATGCCTTCAACGGGCGCAGGCCCCGCGGACAGCACTCAGGGTTCCATTGCCGCTTACCTGACAGCTGGAACCTACAAGAATGCCCCGTGGATTTCGGAAACAGCGATGCCGCGCGATGCGGCGAGCGTGGTCTCACCGCATGGCAAAGTGCGGGTGTGGATGAATGACACGCTGGTGGCCTCGTGGCACGCCGGCAACGGCGAATTCGGCGGCACCGCACACACGACCGGCAGCATGGCCGTCAAAGAGTTCTACGACGACGCTGGCATGCAGGTAGGTCGCGCCGCGATGTTGAAGGTCATGGGCGCGAGCAACGCCTGGGTGTTCTACTGTGAAGGCACGGACCAAGCGCGCTGCAACGGTGAAACCATTCCGTATTACGGGGACTCAACCTCCGCGTGCAACGGCTGCCACGGTGGCCTGATCTACACTCACGCGCCGTAATTGGTGCAGCGGTGAAAGCGCGCGCTCTCTTCGGCTTCGCCCTACTGGCGTCGTTGGGAGCGTGTGCATGCAGTTCGGGTGACAAGAAAAACGCTGCTCCCAGGTTCACTCCCGGGGGCACTGTCGCTGCCGGTGCCACGCGTGATCTGCACACCGACACGACGGGCCTGCATCTGACGACGTTCACAGCCAAAGCACTCGATGGCGCAGCGAGCCAAGGCCACGCGACGGACAACGAGATCGCGACCGTCGACACCTCGCTAACACTGAAGAAGCAGCTGTGCGTTGTGCTGCCCGAGCGCAACGTGAAGCCGGGCTTTCCGCTCGCAGATTGGGTGGCCAGCAAGGGCTACCATGTCTTCCAAGTCGCGTATCAGAACGACGTGCAGATTTCTCCGCCCGGCGACACCGATCCCAACACGCCCGCTGACACGCGCATGGATCAATTCGATGGCAAAGGCCGCGTCAATTGGGTCGCCATTGCGCGGGCCGACAGCATTGAGGCGCGCACTGAAAAGGCGTTGGCTTATCTCGCCAGCAAGGATCCAGGGGGCGATTGGGGTTGGTTCCTCAATGACGACGGCTCCGTGCGTTGGGCTGACACCTGCTTTGTCGGTTACGGCTACGGCGGCTCACACGCCGCCATCATTGCGCGCCATGTGACACTGGCTCGAGCCGTTTCGCTTTCTGCGCCCGATGCCGAAGGCCGCCCCGATGCCACCTGGCTCACGGCACCTTCCACGACTCCGCTCGATCGCCTGTACGCCGTGTACGGCGGCAACGACAACGCGCAAGCGTTGGGCAGCTACAACGACACCACCGCGTCATTGGGTTACATCGGGGATGTCTTCCACACGACTTTGGATGCCGCAGCCGGCCCCAATCCTTTTGACGGCTCGCACCGCATCTTGCTCGAAGAGCAAGATCACGCCCCCTTTTGCGTCACCGGTGTGGATCATCCGCCCTGTTTGTACGTGTTCGGCTTGCCGCAGCCGTGAGGAATAGTTTCTGTTAGGCTTTGCAATGATGGGGGCGCCCACAATCACCCGCAGTCGCATCCCTTGGCTCGCAGCAGCGACGCTGGTTGCATCGGTCGCGTGCTCATCGAACAAGGGCGCTGTGTCGAACAGCTCGGGGAATAGTGGCGGCACCGTCAGCACGGCGGGCTCGAATTCAACGGCAACCGGTGGCACGTCGAGTCTGACCGTGGGCGGCACGGCAAGCGGGGGCACCGCGAGCGGTGGGAATGCGACTGGCGGTCTTACGGGAAGCACTGGTGGTACATCGGCGGGCGGGACGACAGCAGCTGCGGGAGCAACAATGGCCGGCGGTGGAGGAACGACTGCAAGCGGTGGCAATGGCGGTGCACCGCAGCAATCTTCCAACGACGCAGGTTTATCACAGCCGGCTGCTTTGATGACGTTGACACCCGCAGGCACTTGCCCTGAATTTCAAAATGGCAAAGTGACATTCAACCCCGCAATGGGTCCCCGCGACGCGGAAGTGATCATGGATGCGACCGCTGCCACGTTGGATGGCCCATTGATCTTCGGTTGGCACGCGACCGGGGGCGATCCCTTTCAAGCCATTGGCTGGTTCGGGCAAACGCCCATCAACGAGCTCAAAGCCCAGGGCGGAATCCTCGTTGCGCCGTATCGTGAGCCCGGCACCTCCACCCGCCCCTGGTATTACGAGCCCCAAGGCCCCGGTGACGGCGACAACGACATGCTCTTGATGGATGAAGTCGTTGCCTGCGCCATCCAAAAAGTCGGCATCGATAAAAATCACATTCACGCCTACGGCATGAGTGCAGGCGGTTTGATGACCGTGCAAGTCAGTTACCGCCGCTCAAGCTACATCGCGAGCGTCGTTTCTTACTCGGGCGGCCAAGTTGCGGATATTCCCGTGCAAGATCCCAGCAACAAATTCGCCGCCATGGTCGTGCACGGCGGCACCACGGATATCTCCAGCGTTGATGGCATCGCCTATCAACCTGCCAGCGAAACCTACGTCAGCAATCTGAAGGCGAACGGCCAGTTCGCCTTCCTGTGCAACCACAACATGGGCCACGCCGATCCCGCGACGCTGCCCAACGCCGCCGAAGTCCAAGCCAGCGTCTGGCAATTCCTCCAAGATCACCCCTACCAAACCACCCCCGATCCCTACGCCAATGGATTACCCGCGGGGTTCTGGGCGGGGTGCTCGTTGTGAGACTCTTCTCGCTGCTCATCTTGTCTTTGGGATTGCTGGGGTGCGGATCCAACGCCGACTCGAACACCGCTGCGGGAGGTCTGGCTGCTGGTGCGATGTCGAATTCGAGCCATGCAGCGGGAGCCAGCGCAGGCGGAACTGGTGTGATGGGCGGTGCCGCCGGGGGCAGTGCAGTTGGGGGCAGTGCAGTTGGAGGTGGGGCGGGATCGGCTGTTGCTTTGCCCGATGGCTGCGCCGAATTCGGGTTTGATGTTCAACGAGGGTGCGACGGGTGTCCCGCAGCGCCGCCCACTTGCCCCTGTCTCGGAACCGATTTCCAGCTCCTTCCGGCGCAAGCGTGCACGTTTGACAAATGCTTGGCTGCTGTCGATTGCGATCGACTGTGCCGCAATTTCGATGGCTCGTTTGGGGCTGCGTGGAATCAGGACATAGCGACCATACAGGGCTGCGTGGAAGCCCTATCGGTGTGCGCGAGCGACGCCGACTGCGGTAGCGGCAATTTGTGTATCTACGGCATTCAGGGCTTGGGCAGGCGGTGCTCAGCGCCGGGGCACGAGTGTAACGAGGATGCCGATTGCCTGCAGGGTAGCCACTGCGTCGTATTCACGATGCTGAGCGATCCACAGAGCGGTGAAGCAGTGCCATTTGGCTCATGCAGCACCGGGGATGACGGCCAAACTTGTGTCGCCGACAGCGACTGCATTGCTCCTTACCAGTGTGTGAACCTGAACGTCGCGACAGGCGGTCTAACCGGCGAGTGCTCAGCGGGACAGAACGGCGAGATCTGTCTGGCCGACGACGACTGTGCCGCGCCGAACCAATGCGTCACAGAGCATTGCTCCGCAGGCGCGGAAGGTGACTTGTGCGACGAAGCCGCCGTGTGTCAAAGCGGGTTCTGCTTTGGCGACCATGCGCCCGATTTCCCTTCGGGCACCTGCACGTCTGGGCAACCAGGCGTCAGTTGCTTGGGCCCCGAAGACTGCGAAAGCGGCCGCTGCGCGCTGCAAATGGACAACCGCGATGGGATCTGCATCAGTGGTGACAACGGCTCGCTGTGTTTCAACGACACGGACTGCACCAACGGCTTCTGCGGCCTCAACGTCAATATCAGCGACGGCATCTGCACCGACGGCAGCACCGGATCGCCGTGTCTCGACAACACCGATTGCCCCCAGTCAACGTGCCTC
>DATJEQ010000195.1:0-2874 GCA_035496495.1 Polyangiaceae bacterium | reverse complement strand
ATGGTGTGCGACGAACATCACGTGTTGCGCGGCTCGCTCCGCGCCCACTGCCGTGCGGGCGGCTGTTGCGGCACATTGGCCGCTCGTGCCGCCACGCGTCCGATGCTGCGCGCCCGTCACGGGCTCGCGGGCGAAAAGTGCCATCAGGGCTTCGGCACGCGAACTACGACGACTGCCTGAAACGCCGAGCGGCTAAAGAGAACACCATCAGCGCCTTCCGAGCGCGCGAAGTACGAATCGCGTCTGAAGGGATCATTTCACCCAGGAAGATCCCCTGGGGCTGGCCGGCGGGCTCAATGTCTATGGGTTTGCCTCCGGCGACCCCGTCAACTTCAGTGACCCGTTTGGGCTGTGTCCGTATCAGGGCGGCTGCAACAGCCCGCTTTATTACGTGCTCCGCTTCTTCGGAGTGAACGAAGCGCACGCTGCGCGCACGGAGTCGGTCCTGCGGGCTGGGGCGATGACCGCTGGAGCTCCGGGCGCCGGTGCGGCCGTCAGAGGAATTGCCAGTGCGCCGACTAACGCAGCCGCAGCCACTATTTCCGTAAGCAAAGCGAAGTACCCGGAGTCAGCAGCGCATATTGAAAATGCACAGGCGGCGGGTAAGCCCTCCGTTCTCACGATCGACAGAGCAGGAGCGGCTACTCGCAGAACAGATGCTCTGGAAGGCGTGCCAAGTGTGGCGGGGAAGGATCGAGACGAGTACCCGCCGGCCATGTTTCAGGAAGGGGGCAGAGGCGCAAGTGTGCAATATGTCTCTCCTGGCGATAATCGCGGCGCAGGAGCATGTATCGGGAATCAGTGCCGTGTGCTGCCTGACGCAACGCGAGTTCAGATCAAAGTGACGCCTGACGAATGACCACATCTCTAGAGCGATTAGTAAAAATCGCCAGCCCAGCATTGAGCGAAGGCACTCCTCGTCTCACAGAGGAGTGCTCGGCGCTCGCACCGACCCTTGCCCCAGGACTGCTCCAATTGCTCTGGCAGAGAAACGGTTTTTACGCGTTTGAATCTGCCTTGCATGTTTTCCCCGCTTGTAGTCATCCGGAAGACTTGATTTGCTTGAGCGAGTGGAATTTGGCATCGTGTTGGCGCTCTAGCTACAACTCATTGGCAGACGGGGCATTGTTCTTTGGCGAAGATGTTTTTGGTGGCCAATTCTGCCTGTACAGGGATGCGGTCTGTTACTTTCATCCAGAGACTGGCGAGAAAAGGCCGATCGCCAATGATATCGAAGAATGGGCGAAGCTCGTTCTCAAGAAACATCGTTCGCTCACGGGATGGCCATTGGCCCATGATTGGCAATTGAAGCATGGTCCACTGCCGCCGATGCGGCGGCTCGTACCCAAGGTGCCATTTGTCTTGGGAGGTGAATTCTCCGTCGACAACCTTTATGCACTCGACTCAGTCGAGGCGATGCAGTACTATGGGCAGCTTGCAGTTCAAATCCACGATGCTCCGGACGGCGCACAGATCTCCCTGCGGGTCATCGAGTGAATGGAACGTAAGGTTGGCGCTTAAATCGCATTGCACTGTCGCGGCGTGGTCGTAGGTGTGCTTCGGATACCGCTGGATTTCAGGCGGTGACGCATCCATTACTGCTCACGGCTGCTCACGCGGCAGCGTCGGTGTTGTTGCCGATTGGCATCTCCTCTGACAGCGCGTTCGCAAAAAAGATTGCCGGATGCGTGCAATGCTCGACTGGGAAAAATGCGGCAGGGCCTTGGCCTCGTGCACAGATCCTGCCACCGAGGATTTCTGCGACTTCCCCGGGATTGACTGGGGCGAGTTCCCTACACGCACCCCGTGTTAACGACAGTTTGATCTTGGACAGAATCAGCTGCTGAAAAGTGGACACGTTATCCGCATTTGCGAAGCGCGTTTATTGCGATCAGTGGGGGCTGCCAGTGACGCCGCAGTTCCACTGCGGCGTACCTCGGCAAGCTTCCCTTACGGCATCACCTTGTCCGCCTTCGCCTTCAAGGGCGCCGAGAGACTATCCGCATCGGCATCGGTCTTGATCACGTGCGGCGTGAGGAAGAGATAGAGCTCGGTCTCGGTCGTCTCCCGGCTCGCATGGCCAAAGAGCCCGCCCAGGATCGGAATGCTGGAGAGAATGGGCACCCCACCCTGACTTACCTCGCGCTGCGTGTCGGTGAGCCCACCCAGGGCCACCGTCTGCCCGTCCTTGATCAGGAGCGTGGTCTCAACCGAGCGGGTCGAGATGACCGGCGCATCGAAGGCCACTTCGCTCGTCGCATCATTCACCTCCTGTGAGACCTGGAGTCCCACATAGCCATCCGGGCTGATCGTCGGGAGCACGGTGAGCTTGGTGCCCACGTCCTTGTACTGCACGACCTGGTCGCGGGCCGTGTTGTCGGTGGGCAGCGCGCGCGAGACCTGAATGAAGGGGCGCTGGCTCCCCACGTTGATCGTCGCGGGCTCATTGTTGGCCGCGATCACGACGGGCCGGCTCAGGATCCGCACGTCGCCCCGCTCGGCGGCGGCCGTAAGCGTCGCATCGATATCAAGCCCCGTGATGTGCGTAGCGTGGACGATGAGATCAGTGAGGCCCAGCCCTGCCTGTGACGCGCTCACGGTCGTCTGGCTGCCCTTGACCGTGGCGGGCGGCATCGAGGCGCCCACGCCGAAACTGAAGCTCTTGTCGCGCCGGACCTCGGCAATCACGACCTCGATCAGGACTTCCAGGGGCCTGGTATCGAGCTCCTTGACGGCGGCGTCAATGAGCGCGAAGTCGGCCGGGCTCGCTCGAATGAGGAGGCTGTTGCTCCGGGGATCAGGCACAATGGTGACTTGGCCGGTGAGCGTGGCCGCATGTCCCGCTGCGCCGGCCACCACGTTGGGATTCGCGAC
>DATJEQ010000194.1:0-8347 GCA_035496495.1 Polyangiaceae bacterium | reverse complement strand
GACGCTCGTTGCGCGGCTGCTCCCGGATCGCTGGGCGGCCACGGCGGTGAGCGGCTGCTTCTTCCTGCTGTGTTACGCGCTGGTGCTGAACAAGGATTCCGCCACCATCGCGCGCAGCGGCCTGCGCTTGGGGGGCCTGTTCGAGCCGGCGCCGCTCAATGCCCTGAGCATGCTGAAGGCAACGCTGGTGGCGCTAGGCTGGGCCAGCGCGCTCAGCGCGTTGGTGTTTGCGCCGTTCTGGGTCGGTTACGTTTTTTGGTGGTCACCCCAAGTTCCATTCCACCCCACGCTGGGCGATCATTTTTTGGAAGAGGTGCTGGGGCAAGTGCTGGTCGTGGCGCTGCCAGAGGAAATGTTCTTCCGTGGGTACCTGCAAAGCGCTTTGGACGAAGCGCGCCCACCTCGCTGGCGTATCCTGGGGGCCAATGTCGGCTTTGGCGTGCTGTGGTGCAGCGTGATCTTCGCGCTGGGGCACTTCACTACTGAATCAAATTTCTCGCGTCTGTCGGTGTTCTTTCCGTCGTTGGTGTTTGGCTGGTTGCGCGCGCGCACGGGCGGCATTGGAGCCAGTGTGTTTTTTCACGCGCAGTGCAATTTGTTTGCGGCGTTCTTGGCGCGTAGCTACGGGTTGATGCCGTGATATCCCCACAAGCCTTGTTGCAAATTGTGCAGCGCGCGCTGGACGAAGATCTGGCGGGGGGAGATCTCACGACGCTCTATACCGTGAGTGAGGGCGCACTGGGGACGGCACAAGCCGTCGCGAAAGAATCGCTCGTCTGTTGCGGCGGCCCTGTGTTCGAGCAGGTGTTTCACCAGGTCGATCCGGCAGTGAAGGTGCAAACCCTGGTGCGCGAAGGCGAACTGGTGCGCGCTGGCACCGCGCTGTGGTCCGCATCGGGCAGCGCACGCTCGCTGCTCATGGCAGAGCGCACCGCCCTGAACTTCGTGCAGCGGCTGTGCGGCATTGCCACGCTCACCCAGCACTTTGTGCAGGCGTTGCCCAAAGGCTCCAAAACCCGCATCGCCGATACACGCAAGACGACGCCCGGGCTGCGCGTGCTCGAGCGCTACGCGGTGCGCACCGGAGGCGGGCACAATCACCGCGATAACCTAGGCAGTGCAATCCTGATCAAAGACAACCACATCGCCGCCGCGGGAGGCATTGAAGCAGCCTTGCAACGGGCCCGCGCGGGGGCCCCCCACACCTCAAAAATAGAAGTGGAAGTGACGAATTTCGACGAGCTGGGCCGCGCGTTGGCCGGCGGCGCGGAGATCATCCTGTTGGACAACTTCGACGACGCCCAGGTGGCACAAGCGGTCGCAGTGATCCAGGGTCGCGCGCTGATCGAGGTCTCCGGCGGAATCAAGCTACCGCGCATCGCTGCCCTGGCTGCACTGGGCGTGGACGTGATCAGCGTGGGCGCATTGACCCACTCCGCGCCCGCCGCCGATATCTCCCTCGATCTCAAGCTAGATTGAGATCAACGAATGTTCACGGCTGCGGCGTCAGCTGTCAGCGAATGTTCACGGCTGCAGCGTCAGCTGTCAGCGAATGTTAACCGTGCCGCAGGGGAAGGCGATGTTCACTGTGGCTCCGGTGAGCTGAAGCTTGCTGCAGGAGTCCCCCTGCAAGGTCACAGTGTCAGGCGCAGACAGGATCCAGCCGTTGGGATCGGCATAGGGCACCGCGACATTGTCCAGAGTGATGTAGCCGGAGGGAGCATTTGCGGATTCCACAGTTCCGTTGAGCGTGATGTCGCACGAAATCACACCGTGCAGAATGGAGCCGAAAGCCTCCGCCAACATGTTGGCGTCGTTCGCGGGGAAAAAATGCGCACCCATCGCGCCACCCTGCCCGGCCTCAGCCAAAGCTTGCAAATGCGCCGTAGTGGCTTCGGGCCCCACGCTGATCACGAAGGTGGAAATGTGTTGGTTCCAAGCATCTTGCACAGCCATGAGTGACATGTCGCGGGGCGGCTGCGTGCCGTTCGAATCGGGCGCCGCGCAGGTATCCGGATCGCCGTCGGTGGCCAGCACGATGTACTTGGGACCCACCTCTGGATAGGCGACCAATCCCTGCGTCACCAGAGCCAGGCTCTCCGCGGTGGGCGTGTCGTCGCCCACCTCGTGCGCCATGAACGTGTCGTGGATCTTTTGATAGTTGTTGAACATCTCCGGCTCAACGATCAGATCCGGACAGCTGCCTGCAACTGCCGGCGTGCCCGCCATTGGATCTGCTGCTTGTGCCTTGATGCCCGTGTACAGCGCGAGCCCAAAGCGCACTTTCGCCTCGAGCTGCTTCACAAAGCCCGTCATGGGATCGACCAGGATGTCGCGAATGGTGTTCCAGCGATCCTTGGCTCCGAAATCCGCCGTCATACTTCCAGAGCGATCCACCAACAGCACGACGGTGGGTGTGACGGATTCGAACTCGACGCCTTGTTGAATGCAGCCGGGGCCCATCCCAGGATTGATCGCCGTCGACCCGCCCGACCCTGAGCCAGGTGGCCCACCGCCGCCCAACGCCGGCGTCGTGTCCATCAAGCAGTGTCCATCAGCGGTGCACGTTCCGCCGGAGCACTGGCCGCCCATTTGAGTGCAATCAGCCGTGCACTTGCCACTGAAACAATACAGGCCACTGGGACAAGTCGTCGTTGTGTCGCAAGGCGTCTCGCACAGCGCTTTCAATTCGTCGTCGCAGGGGCGCGCCGAGCTTGCCGCCTTGCCCTTCTCAGCGCCGCCGCCACAAGCGGAGACAAAAAATCCAGCCGCCCCCAGGGCAATTGCTGCCGTTGCGATATACGCCCGTCGCTTGTTCCAGGGTTGCATAGACTCCTCCAAGTGCGCGCGCGCCAGGGCCATCGCGCCCCTTCAGCCTAGCAAACCGGGGTCAGGCAGCAAGATTGGGCAACAATGCGTTGGCGTTCACAGGTGCGTCATTACTGCATCTTTCCGTTGTGCTTGCGGAACGGTGCTTGCCGGGCAGCGCAGACTGTGAAACGCATTGCTGAGCAATGTCCGACTATTCTTCGCTTCAGCTGCTTTCGCCGACCATCGTTGTGCACACAGTGGATTCCGGTAAGCCCGGACCGACAGCACTGATCCAAGCGGGGATTCATGGCGATGAGATCGCAGGGGTTCACGCACTTGAAGAGTTGCTTGAGGCGCGCTTCATGCCGGATGCGGGTCGGCTTGTGATCATTCCCGTCATGAACCCAGCCGCCTATCGCGCCCAAAAACGCATGGCCCCAGGTGGACTCGACCTCAATCGCTGTTTCCCGGGTGATGCCAATGCTCAGGAGCCCGAACGCCGCTTAGCGCATCAATTCATGGAGCTGTACGCGCGCGAAAAGCCGACCTTGGTCGTCACGCTTCACGAGAGCATGAAGCGCTATCACCCTGAAGTGCCCGTCTCTTTCGGGCAAACGTTGGTGTACGGCGTCAAGCCCATGCCGCCGTTAGTGCAAACAGTGATGGATAAGATGAACACTCAGCTGGAACACCCGTACGAATTGTGGGCGCCGCACTACTATCCGGTGGCGACTTCTTCCACCGAGCTAATCGTCGAACGCTTCGGCTGCATTGGGCTCACCGTGGAAACGTGGATGGGCTTCGAGCTTTTGCGACGCGTGACAATGCAAAAGCAAGTGGTCAAGTTGTTGCTCGAAGAAGTCGGTTTGCTCAAGCGCGCGAGCTGATATGCGCATTGGCGTCGACCTGGGCGGCACCAAGATCGAAGCCATTGCGCTCGATGATGCCGGGCACGAAGTCCAGCGCGAGCGCAGCGCGACCCCCAACCACGACTACCAAGAAATTCTCAGCGCTATTGTTCAGCTGATCGAGCGCGTTGAAGCCAAAGTGGGGAAACAAGGCAGCGTGGGCATTGGCACACCGGGGTCTATTTCGCCGCACAGTGGCTTGATGCGGAATTCGAATACCACCTGCTTGAACGGCAAACCGTTGCTCAGCGACCTGGAGTGCGCGCTGGGGCGCTCGATCAGGATCGCCAATGACGCCAACTGCTTCGCGTTGTCAGAAGCGACGGACGGCGCGGCCGCGGGCGCAAAAATTGTGTTCGGCGTGATCTTGGGCACCGGCGTGGGCGGCGGGGTGGTGATCGACGGCAAGATCGTGACTGGGGGCAATGGCAACGCCGGCGAATGGGGACACAATCCCCTTCCTTGGCCCCAGCCAGCCCCCGCGGGGAATGAATCGCCCGGGCCACTCTGTTACTGCGGACGAAGCGGCTGCATCGAGACGTTTCTCTCGGGACCCGCGCTGAGCGCCCAGGCGATGAGCGAGCACGGGCTGCAGCTGGGCGCCGCGCAGATTGCACAGCGCGCAGCGGCCGGGGACGCTCAATGCGACGGATTGCTGACGCGCTACGAGGATCGCTTAGCGCGCGGCCTTGCGACGGTAATCAATGTACTCGATCCAGAAGTGATCGTGCTGGGCGGCGGGCTTTCTAACATCGAACGGCTGTATCAAGCCGTTCCGCAGCGCTTGCCGCGTTATGTGTTTTCGGATCGCGTGACCACGCTCCTGCGTAAAGCCCAACATGGAGACTCAAGCGGCGTGCGCGGCGCGGCTTGGCTGTGGCCTGCGAATTAGGCTCTCTGTTCGGCGTTTCCGCAGCTATTGCATGACGCACTGATTATTGACGCAGGCAGGCGCGCCCGGCGGAGTGCAGGGGGGAATGAAGACGGGACCGCAATCCTGCTCATAATTCACACAGAACTGCGTGTTGATGCTCGCGATCACGTCCTTGAGCTGCTGCGCCTCGGTTCGGGAAACCACCTGCTCACAGCGTGCCGTACAATCTGAACTGGGCGAGAACAATGTGCAATCGTCGACTGACGCGCAGGAGTGCTGCAAGTGCCCTTCGATCATCACCAGCACCTGAGTGCTCTCACGTTTGCGTTCAACGCAGGTGTCTCCGTTGTGCGTGAACAGCGCACTACACGGATCCTTCGCTAATTGCTCGCTTCTGAAATCATTCAGCAGCGCCTTGAACGCGAGCACGTCCGTTGGCACCGGCACGCAGCTTGAGGCCGTCGTCGGGCACATGTCACCGATGTCCACGATTTTCCCGCCAATTTCAACGCGAGTGCTGGGGTGGCCCGCGCCAATAAGACCGTATGCAACAGGCGCCGACGCCAATGCCATTTGCACCCCTGGCAGCATTACCGCCTCTTGAATGAGCCCCACGCTTATTCCGCCATCACAATTGGCCAAATCAATAGTGCAGCTTGCCCGTGCGTCGCTAGCCGGCGGGGGATCTTCCGTGAACTGTGCACACGAGGAGAGGGTACTGTGCGGACCTTCCCCTGCGGTGCTCTTGGGGTACCACGTGATGGTCTGTTGCACGCATCCACAACCCTGCGCCGCATCGCTAGCATCCAAGTTGGATTGGCTTGCATCCAAGACGCCGCTGCCGTCGGTCACCCCTGCGTCGCTTCCCCCGCGCCCCACGCCGCCATGCCCCTCGCCGCCCGCACCAGAGCCGGCGCCCGAAGACCCCGATGCACCACCAGCCGCACCACCTCCGGGGCCAACCGTCACCAGGCCGCCATCGCTGTGCGAATTGGAAGTGCCATCGCAGCCCGCAAACGCGAACCCAACAGCCGCCACAAAGAAAGCGCCAGAGGAAAAAGCCCGAGAAGAAAAAGCCCGAACACCGTAACGAAGGAAAGCGTGCATACGACGCGCCTCCCATAGCACACGCGCGCTGCACCGTGCTCACAGATCCGGCAGGTCCGATCATGCGAGGATTGCGGCGCAGCGCGCTGCCAGCGCCTTAACCGAGTTGCTGATTTTGCACCTCGAACAGCGTTTCAACCGGCGCGCCCTGGAAACCACCCGGAACACCCGCCTGGAGCTTGGGCCCCAGGATGTTGTCGCGAAAGCTTTCCCAACTTTCCTTCGATTCATGCAGTGCCACGATGGTGTAGCCGCCTGCTGAGGGGCCCGCCGCGTGGAAGATCTGCCCCTTGGGCAAGCGATCTCGGCTGGGGTGTACGGCGGCGATCGACGCTTCGTATTGAGCCTGGGTGCCGCCTGGGAAGTGATGAATGATTCCGTATGCCATGATGATCTCCTTTGGGTTGTGACGGCCGTGCCGTCGTTCGTGAGAGGAAAGTACGGCGCAGCGACAAACCCCACAATTCCCAGAGTTTGCACGGCAGCTGTGCAATAATGCACAGGCATGCTCAACTGGGACGATCTCCAGTTTTTCCTGGCGATCCACCGCGCGCAAACGCTGGCGGGAGCAGCGCGGCAGCTCAAAGTTGAGCACACCACGGTGGGCCGCCGCCTGGGCGCGCTGGAGGAGGCGCTGGGGGCCAAGTTATTCGTGCGCACGCCGGAGGGCTTCAGCCTAACGACAATGGGCAGCGAGCTATTGCCCCTCGCGGAAAAGGCAGAAGCGGCATTGCTTCAGATCGAGCGCGTTGCATTGGCCGATGACGACAAGGTCGAGGGCACTGTGCGCGTGACGACGTCGGAGAGCTTCGCCGTGATCTTGGGACGCTGGTTGGCGGATTTGCGGATCAAGCACCCGCGCATCACGGTTGAATTGTTGGTGGGCAATGAGCGGCTCGATTTGTCGCGGCGTGAGGCGGATCTGGCAGTGCGCTTCGCCGCCACCCAAGAAGGCAATTTGGTTTGTCGGCGAGTGGCCAGCATCGGGTGGGCGCCGTTTGCCGCCCAAAGCTATGTAGCCGCACGCGGATCCTTAACGGAAGCCGGTACGCTTGAGGGCCACGACGTGATCGGCTTCAGTGATAGCCTGTCACAGGTACCCGGGGCGTTGTGGATTGCACAACGCGGCGCAGGGGCGAATCTGGTGCTCAAGAGCGGCAGTTTGCCGGCCGCCTGCAACGCTGCCGTCGCTGGGCTGGGCGTCGCTGTATTGCCCTGCTTTTTTGGGGATCTGCAGCCCACCCTGGTGCGATTGTTGCCGAACATCGGAATGGCGCGCGACGTGTACCTAGTGGTGCACCCAGATCTCGCTCGCGTGGCACGAGTGCGCGTGGTGATGGCATTCTTGGTCGAGCGCTTCGCTGCGAATGCGGACTTCTTGAATGGCGTCGACGCGGGTGCCACTGCGTCCGCTGCTGCGCTTGCTGCCCCGTTGGCAGCTGTGCCGAAATCCAAGCCTCGCACGAAGCGCAAGTGACACCGTTCTAAACTGGAACGGTGTCACAGAACGCCGTGAAGCTGACCTGTGAAACTGAGCTGTGGTTTTTTTGCCACGCGTGTTGTTTGCGAGTCACAGCGACACCCACCTACAGCGCAAAAATCGCTGCGAACTGAGCGAGCGCGCTCGGGGCACCGACCGTTGAATGTCGGCACGGAAGCTGCACTGCCCCCGGGCCACACGCCAGCAGTGTATCGAAAGGCAGGCTTCCTTGATGATGACTTCCGAACTTCAATTTTCGCAACTGAATCGTTACCGTGGATTTTATGGCGATTGGGTGGCCCTGGGCAATCGCCTGCGCTTCGATGTGCGGTACCGCTGTCGCAGATTACCGGAAGTGCTCAGGCAATTGCAGATCCCGCGCAGCGGGCGGCGCGTCCTCGACATCGGATTTGCCACCGGCGATTTATTGGCCACATTCCCGGAAAATTGCGCCATTTGGGGCGTCGACGTGTCGCCCTCGGCCATCGCCTGTGCCGAGCATTCGGTGCAGCTGTCAAAATTTTCTCAACGACGTTTCAGCCTGGTGCAGGAAGAAAGCCCCTGGGAGTTGCCCGCGGCGCAATTCGACATTGTGCTCAGCTCGCACACGCTGGAACACGTCTCGGACGATCTGCGAGTACTCAAAGCCGCTTACGATCGCCTTGCGCCTGGAGGTACGTTAGCCCTGTTCGTGCCGTTAGAAGAGCCCGATTACATCCTATTCCATCTGCGCAACTACTCGCTGCAGTCGATCACCGAGCGCGTGCGCCAAGCCGGCTTCACCGTGCGTCACGTCGAAGGCAGCATGTATATCAATGGCCACATCTGGAAACTCCTCACCATTCCGAGTCGACGCAATTGGCCCATCCTCAAACATCTCGTCGACGCACTGCGGATGATCATCCTCGGAATCCTCCCCTACCCCGCCATGCGCTTTTTCGATTCACTGCTGTATCATCTCGGAGTCGACGCCCGCCAAGCGCTGGTCATCGCCGAAAAACCGAAGAAGTAAATCTCAGATTTCGAAATGGGGCCGGGGGGACACTCACGTTGACCGGGTTTTCGGGCGGAGCTATTGTTACCTCCTTAAAATGAGATTGCTCATGGGGTGTGTTGTGCGCGGGGCGTGCGCGGCGGCGCTGTTGAGCGGGTGCTCAAGCGCGAACG
>DATJEQ010000193.1:0-17154 GCA_035496495.1 Polyangiaceae bacterium | reverse complement strand
ATGGGCGAGTTATTGCTCACTGGCAGCGGTGCGTTTGCGGTCGTCGATTCTTTAGTTACCAATGACTTGCGTCGCATCGAGAATGGCCAAGCGCAATACACCTGTGCCTGCAACGCGCAGGGCACCATTCTGGACGATCTGATCGTGTACAAGTTTGGTCCCGAAGAAATTATGATCGTGTGCAACGCGTCGAACCACGACAAGATGGCCGCTCATTTCAAGGCTGCGGCGGCTGGGCGTTGCGAGTTCAAAGATCTGAGCGACGAGACGGCGCTGATCGCCGTGCAAGGGCCGAACGCGGTTCGTGTCGTCGCTCAGCTCGGCTCCAGCACTGACCTCGGTGCGCTCAAATCCTTCCACGTGGTCCGCACGCAGCTCTCTGGGCGACCCGTCACAGTCGCCCGCACCGGGTACACCGGCGAAGACGGTTTCGAGATCTTTTGTGCCAACAGCGACGCCCCGGCTCTGTGGGCCGCCCTGCTTGAGCAGGGTAAAGAGTGGGGCATTAGCCCGGTAGGTCTGGCTGCCCGCGACACTTTGCGGCTCGAGGCGCGGCTCTCGCTTTACGGCAATGAAATCGACGAAACGACCAACCCCTGGGAAGCGGGATTGGGCTGGGTCGTGCGCCTTGAGGGCAGAGAATTCTTGGGTGCAGAGGCGTTGCGCAAGCTGAAGCTGTCGCTGGGCGAGCGCACCCTGGTCGGCTTTGAAATGCTGGGCCGCGGCATCGCCCGGCACGGCTACCCGCTGCTCGACAAGAGCGCAAATCCGGTCGGCCAGTGCACCTCTGGCGCGCCCTCGCCCACGTTAGGCAAGAGCATTGGCCTGGGCTACTTGCCCCTAGAAATGAGCGCGGTGGGCAGCCAATTCCTGGTCGACTGCCGCGGCAAGCACATCGAAGCGCAAGTGGTTAAGACGCCCTTTTACAAGCGCGCCCGGCCAAGCTAAGAGGCCAGCCAGGCGCCCCGATCGGGCCCCCAGCAACCGAAAGCGAGCCCTACCCATGAGCAAAGCCAGTGAGGTGAAGACCGACCGCAGCTACACCAAAGATCACGAATGGGCGCAACCGCAAGGCGCTGAGGTGCTTGTCGGGATCACGGCCTTTGCCGTCGACCAACTGGGCGACATCACGCTGGTGAATCTGGATGTGAAGCCCGGATCTCGCATTGAAGCGGGCAAGGCATTCGGCACTATCGAAAGTGTCAAAACGCTCAGCGATTTGTACGCGCCCATCAGCGGCACCGTCACCCGAGTGAACGAGAAATTGGAGACGGAGCCCGAACTGGTGAATGCCGACCCGTGGGCTGCCGCCTGGATGATCGCCGTGAAGCCCGATGACGCCGGCGCCGTGAAAGCGCTTCTCGACGCGGGCGCCTACAGCGCGCACGTGGAGCAATCGAGCCACTGATTCGCTACTTGCCTCATACGGCCGAAGAAGTGGCCGCAATGCTGGAGGTGGTCGGCAAAACATCGGTCGACCAACTGTTCGATTCGATCCCCGAAGCGGTGCGTTTTCGCGGAGATCTCAAAGTGCCGCCGGCATTGGCCGAGCCGACACTGATGAACCACCTGCGCAGCTGGTCGAATGAGAACCGCGGGGCGGCAATGCTCAGCTTCCTCGGCGCGGGCTCGTACGACCATCACATCCCACCGGCGGTGGATCAGCTGCTGTTGCGCGGTGAATTCCTCACCGCCTACACCCCTTATCAGCCGGAAGTCGCTCAGGGCACTCTGCAAGCGATTTGGGAATTCCAGACCATGGTCAGCGAGCTGTACGGCTTGCCACTAGCCAACGCGAGCATTTACGACGGCGCAAGCGCGGCCGCTGAAGGCACGCAAATGGCGCGTCGTTTGACTAAACGCGACACGGTGGTGCTGTGCGGATCGGTGCACCCGCAGTATCGCGAGGTCATTCGTACATACTTGGGAGCGAACGGAACTTGCATTGATGTTCCCGTGACCGACGGCGGCGTGAGCGATTTGACTGCCATCACTGAGCACCTGAGTGATGCCACGGCCGCAGTCGTGATCGGTTACCCCAGCTTCTTTGGGCCCCTGTCCGATGTGCGACCGATTGTTGAAAAAGCACACAGCGCCGGAGCTTTGGTGGTCGCCTGTAACAGTGAACCGTATGCGCTCGCGCTGGCGGAATCGCCCGGGGCGTTGGGGTGCGACATCGCCGTCGGTGAAGGGCAGCCCTTGGCTTGTTCACCGAATTTCGGTGGGCCTGGAGTGGGGCTTTTCGCCTGCCGTAATGATCGCAATTACTTGCAGCAGCTGCCCGGTCGCTTGTGCGGCGAAACGGTCGATAGCCGGGGCAACCGCGGCTTCGTGCTCACCCTTTCCACCCGTGAGCAACACATCCGTCGCGAGCGCGCGACGAGTAACATCTGCACCAATCAAGGTTTACTCGCGCTGTCGTTCGCGATTCGCGTGAGCATGCTCGGTAAGCGTGGGTTCGTCGAGGTGGCACAAGCCTGCCAAGCGAAGGCACATTATCTGTGCCAACAGATCCTCTCCTTGCCGGGCTACAAGCCGGCGTTCGCAGGCGGCCCGTGCTTCAACGAATTCACCGTCAGAGTCCCGGGTGGTGATGCCGCGAGCCTGTGTCGAAAGCTGGAAGAGCGCGGCATCCTCGCGGGCTTTGATTTGGGGCGCATCGATGCGAATCTGCGCGATTGCCTGTTGATCGCGGTCACGGAAAAACACGACCGCGAAGCGCTCGACAGGTTCGTCAGCGCCCTGAGCGGCTAAATAACAGGCGCCAGCTCAATAACAGGCCAGCTCAATAACAGACTAGCTCAGCCCGACGCGGGCTCATCAGCATCTTCATGCGGCTCACCATGGAGCGCGATCGGCAAAATCGCGGCACAGGTGGCGTCGATCAGTTGACCCTGAATGCTGCCGCCGTCGCGACGCGACAGCACCATGCGCTCGGTGAAACCCTGCGCCCCCGCCCGGATTTGGTAAGCAGAAATCACGATGCCCAGTGCGAACAGCGCTCGATGCAGGGCGGCGACCCGCGGCGATCGGCTGCTGTGCCCAATTTCAACTGCAGTCAATTGGGCGCCTTCCTGCTCGAAATGCACCTTCACGCCCGGGGCTTTCATGTCCGTTCCCATCAGATGTGGACGACTCCTGCCCCTGTCAACGCCTGGGCACCGATTTTATTCACTGATCGGGTTGCAGGCCGGGATCGGCGTCAGGGGCGGGTTGGGCGCCGCGGGGTTCAGCATCACCAGCCCCAGGGTCAGCCTTGGCCTGGGCATCTGTGAGGTCACAGGGCGCCGCGGAGCAACCGCCGTCGTCTTCGCAGGCGCTCAGCCGCTGGCTCGCACCCACTTCACAACGCCCTGGCCCGCCCGTGTTCGCGGCGCAGCGCAGGCCAAGCGCGCACTGATCGTCCCGGGTGCACACCTGATTGATCTCACCCAACCCGCACTCAGGCACGCCGGCGCACCTCCCCGCCACGCAGGCATAGGGGATCAGACAATCGTTCACACTGGCGCAGGGCTCGGCGAGCCTTCGCCTGTTGGTACAGGCGCCCTCCAAGCAAAATCCACCCGTACAATTTGCGGACTCACTGCAGGCAGCTCCGATCCCCACTAAGGGCGCACTGCTGCCGCATGACGCGTCGACAACTCCACCAGTATAGTGACTTGCTGCATGAGCCAGGCCCTTGAATGCATTCAAACACCGCTGGCCCAACCCGCCCGCAAAGGCTTCCATCGCGATGTTTTCGACTGGATAAAGCGCGCCGCACTCGATCGCACTCAACTCGTTCAAGCAGGGAGTGAGCACCGTTTCCGTGAGCGAAAAATCGCTCCCTGGAGCGCAGCTTAGATCCCCCTGCGGATCGAGCCAGGGAACGATGCTCTCCGCGCACGCGAGCGCACTGGCCCATTGAAACCCAACGTGCAGTTGGGCTGAGCAGTAACTCATTCGATCGCACAGGGCGCTCGCAATGTCTTTGTAAGCGTGCTGGGTAGAGGCCGCAGCGTCGGTGATGTTGGTGTCGAGTGGCGGATCGGTCTGCTGCTTGCCAGCGCAGGCAATACTGGTGCAGGCAAGAGCGACCCCCAGAGTGAGCGCAGCCGCAAATCTCATGGTGATCCTCGCACTATACAGTTGATCACTTGAGGTTGCGACTGCAGCGCGGCCAAGAAGATGCCATCGGGTGCTGCGCGAGCGCAGGAGCCATCCCCCGGGGTCAATGTGCCGCTGTTGTCGGCATCGGCGATCACACGCAACCAAATGGTCCCACAGGGGGCCTGAGCAAGGTCGACTGTGACGGCGCCCTGGGAGGCGGGCAGTCGAACTTCTGCGCTTGGCTCCATAGAAGGGAACCAACCGAAGGAGATCAGCAGCGGATGCGGCAGGGCTTGCTCAATACGCAGCTTGGCGGGGCACCCTTTGAAACGCGCTATAACAACCGAGTCATTCTGATAGTCCGACACGAACCCACGACCGAGGGTTGTGACCAGGTCGTCCGCAGTCCCGGAAACCACAACATCCTCGTAGTTGACCCCATAAGACAGCATGTAGTTCAGAATCATGCTGCGCTCCCTGGGGTCCACAGGATGGGGCCCGTACAGCGGCGCGACCAAGAATTGCGACGGCGCGGGAGCTAATTGCTCATCGCCTTCAACGCGCAAATGCGGATGCAATGCCGCAATCCCCGCAAAGAAATAGGGCACGTGGCCGCCCTGCTCCAGCGCGAACAGCGCACCAAAATTGCGCAGCGGCAGCGCGAACGGCACCAATGCTGAGGACGACTGTGGGTGCAGCCCGACATCGGGATTGAGGATGATCGGGAAGCGATTGCCACTGCGCTTCACCGGGGCCGCGAGGGCCGCCAATCCGTCGGCGCAGCGCTGCCACAGATCGCAACTGTACAGCGTTTGCCAGCTGAAATTAGCAGCCAGAAAAATCGCCACAACGCCAGTAACAGTACGGCGCACGTTGAGCGACTGATCGATGAGTCGCTCACTGGGCAACAAAGCAAGCGCGAATAGGGCGCCGGAGGGTAGAAAGCGCGGCCCCGCATAATCCCAGCCCGGCATGTGAGTGGGCAGCAATATCCCAGCGAGTAAGAATAGGGCGCTGGCCAAAGTGAGCGCGCCTTCTATGGGCTTTGCGCGTTTGTTCAAGACTGCCCACAAGCCGCGGCCCAAGCCTGCCGCAGCAAGGGCCGCAAACACGCCACAACGCCACCCTGGCCCTGCGAAAATCAAAGCAGGAGCGAGCAGCAACCTTTCGCCCAGGTTGGGTCCACTCGCCGCTGGCGTCGCCGCACCGCGCGCCATTACTGCGATGGCCAGCGTTGGCAAGGACACCAATAGGAGCCAACCCAAGTGGCGCCATCGCTTTGCATCGGGTGGAGCAATGAGGAACGCGCACCCCAGCGTGACTCCCGAGGTCATGGCGCCGAAAATGTGAGCCAAAGCTTGCAACGTGAGCAAACCACCAAGGTTTAAGTAATCGCGCCGGTGCCATTGTTCGCGCCGAATTGCATAGGCGATCACGAAGAAGCCAATACCCGTCGAAAGCACAAAGGAGAACATCCCCATGTACATCGCCCACTGCAGCGCCGTGGCGAAACCGAGCATACCGATCAGCCAGCGCCGAGGGTGCAGCGCGCGGCACAGGGCGAAGAAGCCCCACGACCAGATCAAAACGATGACGCTCAGCGTGAGGGCGAGCGCTGACTTCCAGGGCAGAACACGCTCAAAGAGCGTGAAGAATACCGGAAAGCCCAGATTGGTAATTGGGATATTGTGTCGGAAGTAATGATCGTAGCCCGCACCCGCGTCGTGCAGGTGATTGTACAGGTAGGCACCAAAGATGTGCTGCGGTCCGTCGTGGGTGGGCAGATAATCCACGACCCAAATGGGCAGCAGAAGAACGAGCGACAGCAGCACCGCCGCGAGCATGTGGCCCGGCACGGTCTCTTTTTGCGCTGCGCCTTTTTGCGCTGCGCCTTCTTGCGCTGGGCCCTTTTGCCTTGGCTCCACCGAGCCACTTTAGACGAAACGCGCTGACTTGTCGCTCAGCGGCTATTCGGCAGCACGATGTTCTTCCACCAGCCATTGCCCGTTGTGCGGTGGACGGTGAGGCGGGCAAAATCGATGCCCAATGTGATGCAGGCTTCCTGCGTGTCGTGGCTGCCTTGCAACGCTGAAGCACTCAATGTGATTCCCCACGGCGCGCCGAGCACGAGGGCGCCACTGACTCCGGTGGAAGCAAGGCCCCACCAGCGCTGATATCCCCCGACATCGAACGCAAAGCCAAAATCCCCGAAGTTGAACCCCCGCGTTGCAAATCGCGCGGCGAGCCCCAAATCTGTGCCACCCCCGAAATGAATGGGCAGCTTGAACACACCCCCCACCCCTAACGGCCAGCGGGGATCAGTGCCCATACCCGTCTGCAAATCCAGCACCAACCGCTGATCGCTTTGGTTGTTCTGCTGGGTGAAGGCGGGGCCGACCCCGGTGTACAACCATGACGACACGTCCGCCGAGGCACCAGCAGCAAGGCCGGTGCACAAAGCGAAGGCACACGCCGAGGCGATCAAGTGGCGCAGCAAACGTGTCACGGCGAGCAGTGGCTAACATACCCGAGGTACACTGCCAATCGGGAACGGCGAGCGTTTGCCCCGCACCACTAGGTTACGCGAAGTCTTCTGCTAGCGTGGCCAGGGTCGCGGCAGAAAGTACGGTTTCTGCCCGATAATGGGGGTGATCGACGCCGAGCGCTGCTTCTGCCTTGCCACTCTTCCACGCAAGGGTCAGCTCCGGGGCCAGCGGGAATTTGACGTAGTGCACCGCAGTGGTTCGGCTTGTATCGGCAGCTCCGGTTTCGTTGCGCACCGGGCAGCGCACCTCATTCACCCTCAGGTAAAACTTGTCTTCAATGCCAGCAAGGGCCACCAGCATTCGATCTCGCTCAGGCGCGTCAGTGTATTCAATGAACAACGTCGCCGACAGCTCATTCAGACCTGGAATCAGCTGATTGTAGGTGGAAATCTCATGCTGGATCCCCGCCTCCGCGGTGATGCGCTCGGTGCGCAACATCTCCTGGATCTGCAACAGCACAGTGTCGCGGTTTTCGAACAACACCGTGATGTGATCGCCCAATGCCACGCGACGCCGCGCCTTCGCCGCGATCACCCGCGCGCGAAATTGATCGCGAATGGATTCATACGCCCCAAGCGTCAAGAGTTCGCTGCGATCGATCGCTTGCATGCCTGGCCTCTAGCACCCCGCGACTGCGTTGGCACTCGCTGGCATCATTCGAGCGACAGGCCGTAACCTCGTGCCAAGGCTTCGGCCGGGTGGATCATGACTTTGCCCGCTTTTTTCAAGCGTAACCCGGCCAAGCTGCAATCCCCGACAATTAACTCTGGCCCCTCTGCGTCCTCAACCTCCGAAACTAGGCGCTGCGCGTAGCGGGCCCCCTCCTCGTAGTATTTCGCCTTCATGCCCCAGGTGCCGTCCACTGCCGAGCAGCGCTCGATGATGCGCACCTCAGTGTTGGGCAACTTCCCTAAGACTCGAGCGCCTGGAATTGCGATCTTTTGGGCCCGCAAGTGGCACGCCGCGTGGTAGGCCACTTTGCCCAATCCTTGTTGGAAGTTTTGGTCCAGTTGCTTGTCGCGTCGCAACGTATCCAGCAACTGCATCAAGTCGAACGTCTTGGCGGCCAACGACGCGGCATCCTCCGTGCCTAAATATACCGGCCATTCCTTCTTCATGGTGTAACCGCAAGTGGGGCCCGGCACCACGATGGGTAGGCCGCGACGCACGTAGGGCATCAGCAGCTCAACATTGGCGGCCATCTTTCGCTTAGCCCCTTCAATGTCGCCGCCGTCCAAATTGGGCATTCCGCAGCACTGCTGATCTTCGGGGAAGATCACGGTGTACCCATTCTGCTCCAGCACACGAACGGCAGCGCGCGGCACTTCCGTGAAATTGTATTCACCGTAGCAAGTCGTAAACAGCACCACTTCGCCCCGTGACCCGGCGTTCGCCAGCGGCTGATGACGACCAAACCAGCTGCTGAAAGGCTGCGACACCAAGGGCGGCAGCGGGAATTCCGCTGAAATCCCAGTAACTTTTTCGGCCACTTTGCGCACGAGGCGATTGGCGTTCACCAGATTGGCCAGCGACGCGCCAGGCCCCGCCCCTGCCCGACCGACGGCTCGCGGCTCCCCCAGGATCTTGTCGACCAGCGGAATGCCGTCGCGTCGCGCGCGCTGCGCTTTCTCACGTGCCATTAAGCGCGGAAAATCCAACAGCTCAGGCGCGCCTTCATCCGCGGTGTAGGGGCACTTGATGAAGCACAATTTGCACTGCCAGCAGTGATCGCTGACTTCTTGCAGCACCTCGGGGCCCAGTGTTTCGACACTGTGCGCGCGCCCCGCGCTCACTTCCTTATCGACAGCATTGAATAAAATGGGAAACGACCCGCAGTAGGTGACGCACATCCTGCAGTCCGCACAGACATGGAACGTGCGCTGCACCTCGTGGCCGAGATCAGCGCCGTCCCAGTAGCGCGCCTCGTTCGGATCGAACGCGGGCGGGTTGTGTGGAATTCGGTCGGGGAGTTTAGTCACCCAACTGATCCGCAGCCTTGACGAAACGGCCGGCGTGCGATTTTTCCGCTTTAGCCAGCGTCTCGAACCACTCGGCGATCTCCGCGAAGCCTTCCTCGCGCGCGGTTTTCGCCATGCCGGGGTACATCGTTTCGTACTCGTAGGTTTCGCCGGCGGCGGCCGCCTTCAAATTCTTCAGCGTGTTGCCAATGGGCAAGCCGGTGGCTGGATCGCCCACCTGCTTCAAAAAATCCAAATGGCCGTGTGCATGTCCCGTTTCGCCGTCCGCGGTGTCTTTGAACAAGCCAGCAACCTCGGGATAACCTTCGACGTCCGCGACCTTGGCGAAGTACAGGTAGCGGCGATTCGCCTGTGATTCCCCGGCAAAAGCCTCTTTGAGGTTGTGGTGGGTCTTTGTGCCTTCCAACTTTGCCATGTGAATCCTCCGTAAAAAGCGCCCCAGGGGAGCGCCGCCAACGACGAGGACCATAGGCGCCTTTGCCCGGGTCGGCAAGCGGGTGGTTCAGTGTTGCGCCACGCTCGATTCCGCGCGCCGTACGGCCATTTCAAGCTGCTTGTCGGTGGCCGGCCCGGTGACGCGCCACAGCGGTCGCCCTTCGGCGTTGAGCACCAGAACAAGCGGCACCTGCGCCACGGAACCGAACGGCCCCTCGCCCTGCAACGTCGCCTGATCCGCCAGCACCACGGGGTAGTCGAGCCCCAGTGAATGCCTGAAGGGCTCGAGCAGCACCGCGTAATTCGCGGTCTCCAGTACGATCGCCCCCACGTTGATACGCGGCTGAAACGAATGCATCAGGTTGTTCAGCCGGTGCGCGACGACTTGAGAATTCAAATCGTAGGTGGTCATGATCAAGATCACCGTGACGCGCCCGCGAGTGCCCGCGTCGTCAAAGCGCTGGCCGTCCTGCTCATAGAAGCCAAAGTTCAGCGGCGGTGGAAGTCGTTGGGGGGTCGTCTGATCTTTCGCGGGTTGGGTTGAGCATGCAATGCAGCAAGCAATGCAGCCCGCAGCAATAGCCGCAGCCGCTTCACGCACTCGCGGGAACATCGTCGTCCACGAACGGCTCAAATAACTCCGACAGCACTTCCAACGCGGAGGGCAGCTCTAAGCCCGCGCGCCGGTGGCCCAACACGGTCAAAGCCAGATCGTCGATCACTGCCTTGAGCGGCTTGAGCTCCAGCGTTGCGGATTCGAGCAACGTGCCGGCTCGGGGGGCCTGGGTTGAGAGCACAATCGGATCGTGACGCACCCAATCGAAGCGCCGCCCGGGCACATACCCACAAGCGAAAACCTGCACAAAATCCAGGTAAAGCGGCATGATAATGGCTACCACGTGCTGCGCGCCCAATGACCCGAACAACGCTCGCACCGAAGTGCGCGGCACCACGGGCTCGTCGGTCCCTAACGCAGCGTGGATCTGTTGCCGGCGCACCGGATCGGATTCAACGGCGAGCAATGGCGCGTACACCGCGATCTTCGGAACGCCCGCGGCGCACGCATCGCTGGCCAATGCTTCAATCCAAACGGCGCGCGCTTCGGGTTCCAATTGTTTGTATGCCATCGCGGCGGCGTGCGCTGCTTCAGCATCGGTAGCCAACGCGCCCAGCCACTGCCGCCATGCGGACAGCAACCTCGCGTCGTTGGAGTTAACCATAGACGGCGCACGCTAAGGGATCAGCACGGATCTTACAACGACTTCTCAGCGTGTCCTGTCGATGCAGCTGCCTTTGCCCCGCGGTGTGTCGACAAGTTTTCCACAGCGCTCTTTTTCCGCCGCGCTAGTTTTCCACAGCGCTCTTTTTTCCGCCGCGCTGGTTTTCCACAGCGCTGGTCGCTGTGGCTTTCTTCCACAGTGTTTTTCCGACAGCCTTCCTACAGATAGCGGCGGCCTGGCGATTCACAGGCAGCGCATCGACGGAATTTCGCCAGAAAGATCAGCGATGAACGCGTCCAACTCCGCGGCGCGACTGTGTGGCGTCGCCAAAGTGAGTTCGCCGCCCTGCTCGGCGAAGACTACCGCCAAGCCGCCGTACCCTTCCAAGATCCCCTTGACGTAAACCACGTCTTTTGCCTGAACCAAAATGCGGCGTGTGGCCAGCGCCGCGTCCAGCAATGGCTTGGCCGGCACTACGAACGCTCCGCGCGCCGCTCTTTCGCCAACTTTGCGGCGACATCGCGGTACTCGACTTGCAGCTGGGGATCGCGCGGTGAGAGCTTGAGCGCAATTGCCGCGTGTCGCTCGGCAGCGAACACATCCTCCTGCTCCAGTTCGAAACGACTGGCCTCGATCAGCCACTTGGCGACTTGTGCTGGATTTGGGGGTGGGTGCAGTTCCGCGGCTTGGCGCAGTCGGGCATAAGCCAAGCTAGCTCCCGCGAGATCGCCGAGCTGCGCCAACCAACCCGCCTCGAGCGCCCGCGCTTCACTCGCGCGCAACTCTTCGCTGGGCACTTCGCGCACCCGCGCGATAGCCTGGGGCAGATCGCCCATTTGTACGGCCAAAATGCGCCCAAGCTCGATCAATGCATCGATGTTGATCTGCTGTTTGGCCGTTGAAAGCGCGATCGCCCGCTCAAGCAAGGCCAGCGCGCGACGTTGTTGCCCCGCGGCAATGAACGCCTGCGCGAGCCCCAACGTGGCTTGCGGGTCGTCCGGCAGGTAGCGCAGAGCCCGCTCAAAAAGCTGCCCCGCGGGGGCCAGCCGCCCTGCCTCGAGCAGCGCATTCGCCGCCAGGCACAGCTCCTCGTGCCGCGCACGTGCCCCGTGAGCCGCCGCTTCCAGGTGTTGGGCATCTGCCAGCACGGCTGTCACCTCGCCCAGCGAAGCGCGGGCAACAAGGCGTGCGCGCCGTACTTGCGCCACCGAAGGAGCGCGCGCCACGGCGCGATCGAGCGCATCCAGGCGGGCGCTGCCCTCGCTCTCCATGCGCGCCAACTGCAGCAGCCAAAAGGCGGCCAACGGTGCGTACGGTTCACCGCGCACTGCGTGATCAAAGGCCTCGCGCGCACCCGCAATATCCCCCGCTTCTGCCAACAGTGCCCCAGCGAGTGCACCGGCGTTGCGCAGCACCACGGTTTCTTTCAACAGGCCGAGCGCTGCGTGGTTGCGGCCGCCCACCGCGACATCGATCTGCGCAATCTGGCGCGCAATTTCTGGATGGCGTGGCGCGCGCTCCAACGCGGCCAAATATTCAGCGCGTGCCGCCTCCACATCGCCCGCAGCCAAGTGATCGTCTGCGCGCTGCACCAAAGCGCAAAAATCGATCCGCCGCAGCGTGTGCTCGGAGAGCAATGGCTGCGTCAGGGCTGGATCCACCGAGCAAATCAACTGCTGCGCGTCAAAGCGCAACTGAGAAACTCGCCCTTGGCTCGCTTCTGGAACACGCACTCCAACCGCGGGCAGAACCGAGCGCAGCACCAGTGACCCCAAATCCACCAAGCGATAGCAGCGTCCAGAACGTTGCGCCGCGGCACTCCATGCTGCATCCATCAAGGTGAGCGCAACGCCGAGGGGCACTCCCACTTCGTCGCTGCCGCGCGCATTGTCGACGATCAGGCGGCAGGCGGCGTCGTCCGGTGCCCACAGCAAGTCAAAGGCAAGCGCGCCCGCATGCCCCAAGAGCCCAATCTGCAAGCCATCGGGTGTAGGCCACAGCTCGGGGGCTTGCAGCAATCCACCCAAAGCGCCGCGCCAGATCTGTTCTAGCCAATCGCACAACGGGCGAGTGGCGCAGCGAAGTTGCAGGTGTTGCAGCGTTCCACGACGGTGGCGAAACGACTGCACGCCTCCGGAAAGATCGAGCGGGAAGCGCAGATTCGGCAATCCAATCCGCAGCTGCGACACTTGCAGCGGGCCCAGCGCTAATGGACTGTACAGCTCTAACCCGAGGCCACCCCGGGAAGCGCTGAGTCGCAGCGGGGCGACAAAGGGCTCAGAGGGACTGCCTACGCGTGTGGGGCTCGGCACCAATTGCATGCGCGTGAATCGGCCCCAGTTGCTCAAGACGGCGCGACTCAGGAGTCGAGCTTGGCTTTCATGCGACGAACCAACGCGTCAAAGCCCTCTTTTTTGATGATGCGATTGAATTGGCTGCGGTAGCTCTTCACCAGGCTTGAGCCCTCGGTGACGATGTCCACCACCAACCACTGGCCCCCCGCATCGCGGAGCAGGTAATCAATGCTGATCGGCTCCTCGCGATTATTCGTGCGATTGCTGGCCTGGGTCTGCACCAGCGTGCCGGAATCCTTTTCCACGTGGCCGCGGTAGGAAACGTCGTAGCCCAGCGTTTTGTCCAAGCTGTGGCGGTAAGCGCGCTGCACCAGTCGCTTCAAGATGTCGCTGAATTCCTTCTTCTGCTGATCACTGAGTTCACTCCAATGCTCGTTGAGCGAATCCTGGGCGAGGGTCTGATAATCCAACATGGTGTCGAACACCTTGGCCACCTGCCCGTCTTGCCCCGTGGCCTTGCCCCGCTTGAGCAGTGTGGTGAGCTCGCCTTGCTTATCCTTGATAAACTGCTCGGCGTCGGGCCCAGCCCAAGCCGGCGTGGGGGACAACGCTGCAAGGAACACGGCCAGCGTTAACGATGGGATCACGCGTCGAAAGAGGCTCATGGCAGTCACCTTACCCTACAATCATTAAGCACTTTTCCCTTGATACGCAATCCGGCAGAAGGGCTTCCCTCTCTCCAGTCGAAGCAGTTAACTGCTTAATATTTATGGATATTTACCTACTGTTCGGTGGATCGGTTGTTCTCGCTGGCTCGCCTTCGGGCTGAAAACCAACGGCTTCTGCGCGGGGTTTGCCCATGCCGATGCGAAACGTGGCGCCCCCACCCACGTTGCTTTCCACGTTGATTGGAAAACCGTGGTTGTCTGCGATGCGCTTGACCACCGCCAGGCCCAGACCGGTGCCTTGCGAACGGGTGGTGAAGAAGGCGTCGAAGATGTGCTGTTTCGCCTCCGGGCTCAGCCCCACGCCGTTGTCCGCCACGACCAACTCCACCTCGCCCTTGCCGTTCTTTCGCACACTCACGATCACTTGCGAGCCCGGATCGCTGGCTTGAACGGCGTTGCGCACCAGGTTCCAGATCAGTTGACGCAGTTGGGCGCCATCCGCCAGCACACGCGCGTCCGCATCGCTGTGTTGCATCACAATTCCGACATCCGACACGCCGCGACCGGATTGCCCCGCCAGCTTCACCACTTCAGCGGCCGTCGCCACCACATCGACGACGCTGCGCTCGGGGACGCGCGGCCGAGCGAAGTCGATCATGTCCGTCACCAAATCGTTCAATCGACCCGCTTCGCGTTGAATGATCCCGCACAGCTGGCGATCTTCAGAGGATAGGCGGCTTTCCTTCAGTAGCTGGATCGATCCGCTGATTGACCCTAGGGGATTTCTGATTTCGTGAGCCAATCCCGTCGCCAGGCGACCCAGCGCCGCCATGCGCTCAGCCCGCTCTGCGCGTTCTTCTGCGGCCACCGCGCGCCCACCTGCCAGGCGCAAGCGCTCCGTCAAATTGCCCGCCAGAAGCCCGATCACCATGATCACCAACAGGTTAGCGACGACGCTGTAAATCAGCTCCTGTCGGCTGTACTGATAGAGATCCTGGGGTTGATCTAATGGCGGCGGGATGAATCCCTGCTTCAAACCCCACAGCAACGCAATAAAGCTTGCGGCACCTGCCACGCCCGCGATCGCCGCGCCACGGAATTCTGCCAAGATGGCGCCAATCAAGCAGCTCAGTCCGTACAGGGAGGTGGCGCCGCTCGCCGCGCCGCCGGAAAGGTAGACCACGACCGTCCACAGCATTTGATCGGTGATCAGTTGGGCGTACACGATCGTCTTCAGGCCGCGCCGCAGCCTGAGAAAAATGGCGAACACCGCAGTGAGCGCAAAAGCGATGCTCAAGGTGATCAGCCCCGTTTGCACCGAGAACCACCCGATGTTGACGCCCCCGCGCTCGTCTAAGAGCACCAACGACACGAGCAGGATCATCAGCGTGACCAGGCGCACCGCCGTGATCCCGGCAAATCGTTGCTCCAGGACGACGCGCCCGAACCAAGCGACCACTGTCTTGGCGGCCATGATTCGATTTTGCCTTAATCGGCCTTGATGTTGCCGGCCATGGAGAAGATCGGCAGGTACATGGAAACCAGCACGACGCCGACCATGCCGCCGATGCCCACCATCATGATGGGCTCCATCATGCCGGTCATTGCGGCCACAGCGACATCCGTTTCTTCTTCATAGAAATCTGCAATTTTGTTCAACATTTGGTCGAGGGCACCGGTTTGCTCACCGACGGAGATCATCTGCACCACCATATCCGGGAAGACCTTCGCTTCCATCAACGGTTCGGCAATGTTCTTACCTTCGCTGATGCGCAAGCGAACCAGCATGATGCCTTCCTCAATGATCACGTTGCCCGAGGTGCGCGCACAGATCTCCAACGCGTCCAAGATGGGCACACCGGATTGCAGCAGCGTGCCCAAGGTGCGGGTGAAGCGCGCCACCGCGATCTTCTGCAACACATTGCCGACAATGGGCATGTTGAGCAGGAAGCGATCGAAGTTCTTCCGCCCCCTGGGCGTACCGACCATGTACCTGAAGCCCCAGCCGCCGCCCGCGCCGCCCACGATCAAGAACGGCAACCAGCTGACGAAGTTGTGGGAAATCTTCACCATCATGCGCGTGAGCGCGGGCAGCGCGTCCGGCCCACCGCCGAACTCCTTGAACATGTTCTCAAAGGCGGGAATCACGAAGGTGAGCATCACGCTCATCACGCCCACCGCGATGCACAGCACGATGACCGGGTAGCTCATGGCGCCCTTGACTTGCCGGATCAGCTTCTGGCGCTTTTCCAAATACACGGACAAGCGCTGCATGATGTTGTCGAGAATACCGCCCGCTTCACCCGCCTGGACCAAGTTGACGAACAGCTCGTCGAAGACCTTGGGGTGACGCCGCAGCGAATCGCTGAAGGTAGACCCCTGCTCCACCGAGTTCTTCACATCCTTCAGCAAGCCGCCAAAAAACTTATTCGGCTGTTGGTTGCTCAGAATGTCCAGGCATTGCACCAAGGGCAAACCGGCATCGATCATGGTGGCGAACAGTCGAGTGAAGGTCACCATGTCCTTGGTGTCGACGCCGGCACCGAACTTGAAGGCAAGCTCCTTGCGCTTCTTCTTGACCTTGACCGGATTGAGGTTCTGCTGGCGCAGCTTGGCCGTGACCGCCTCAAGGCTATCGGCCTCCATGACGCCCTTGCGCACCTCACCGGCGCGCCCCTTGGCCTCCCAGGTGAATTCAGCCATCTCGGTTACCCAAGGATTCCACAGAACAAAAGCATAGCTTCAATACCTGCCCAGCGTCAAAATGCGTGAAATATTAGTGTGGGGCGCCCGCGCCGGCCCCACCGCAGCGGCGCAAAATCGTAGCTTACCCCTGACTCAATGCCCGACGAGCTGCTCAACGACCCGGCCCTCGCTTCAACCCTCCGCCGGTTGGTCGTTGAGCCCCGCGTCGCTCCTGGTGGTACCGCGGCAGTGGCTGCGCGCTCCTGGAACGGCCAGTGGGTGTTCAGCACGGGGGCGGCAGGGCAGCTCGAGTACGAAGAGTACGCGCCGCCACAGCGAGTGCGCCCCGTTAACCCAGATTCACTCTACGACCTGGCGAGCCTCACCAAACCGGTCACGGCGCTCACCTGCGCTCGATTGGTCGGGCAGGGTTCACTGTCGTTCACGACCCCGTTGGGCGCGATCTTGGCCGAAGCGCGGGGCACCCCAAGCGAGAACGCCCGCGTGGAAGACTTGTTGAGCCACCGCGCGGGGCTGTTGCCACATGTGGAATTCTTTGCACCTTTGCGACAACTGCAACCCTTCGACCTGAATCGGGCTCTGGTGATGGCGGCTTCGGCGCGGCGTGACGAGTGCACCGGCGACATCCCTGCGCAGGGCTTTGCGCCCCTGTACAGCGATTTGGGCTATTTGCTCTTAGGCGAGGCGCTGCAGCGCCTGACGAACAAGCCGCTCGATGAGCTCATGAACGAACAGGTCAATTCGCCGCTGCGGATCGAATTGCGTTCCGCGCGGCAGTGGGCAGCGCACGGCGATTTCCTCACCCGTGTCGCCCCGACGGAGATCGTGTCCTGGCGCGGTGGGCTGATCTGCGGCCAGGTACACGACGAAAACGCCTGGGCCTTCGCGGGCAGCGGGAGCGCAGGCAATGCCGGATTGTTCTCCCAAGCGACGGATGTCGCGAAACTGGGCATGGCGCTGCTCGATGCGCTCGACGGCAAACGCTCTGAGTTCATCGAGCCGACCCTTCTTTCCACCCTGGTCGCTGCTCGCCCGGGGGGAACACTGCGCGCGGGATTCGACGGCAAATCCACTGTGGGCTCCTCAGCCGGCCAATTGTTCGGCCCCGGCACATTCGGTCATTTGGGCTTCACGGGCACTAGCCTGTGGTGCGACCCCGACGCTCACATCGTCGCTGCTGTGCTTACCAACCGGGTGCACCCAACCCGCAACAACAC
>DATJEQ010000192.1:0-10947 GCA_035496495.1 Polyangiaceae bacterium | reverse complement strand
ATCGCGTAACCGACGCATCGAAAGTGGCGCTCGCGCACACCGTCGCTCGTTTGAGCAAAGCCGGCGTTGCGTTGTTCGACGTGCAGTTCGTAACGCCGCATCTCGCGCGCTGTGGGGCGTACAACATCCCGCGCAAGCAGTACTTACAACGCGTTGCGCAGTTGCGCGATGTTGGGCTCAATCTGGTTTCAATTCCTGAAACATCAGAACATTTAGTGTAATAGTTTCAACTAGTTAGGTTTTATTGTACACAAATCCTACCGGGTAGGTGCTAGATCATAAATAGGTCTCGATCAATCTACTCATTCACTATGAATTCCTCGCCCATCACGTCCACACAGACTGCTGCACGGCTGTCGCATTTGAAGCAGCTGGAAGCAGAAAGCATTCACATCATCCGCGAGGTTGCCGCCGAATTCGACAACCCCGTGATGCTCTATTCAATCGGAAAAGATTCGTCGGTGATGGCGCATTTGGCGCGTCGCGCTTTTCATCCCGCCAAGCCGCCGTTTCCTTTTCTGCACATCGACACCACTTGGAAATTCCGCGAGATGATCCAGTTTCGCGATCAATTCGCGAAAGACAACGGCATTCAGTTGCTCGTGCACACTAATCAAGAAGGCGTGAAAGAGAACATCACGCCCTTCACCGTGGGCAGCAACAAGTACACCACGATCATGAAGACGCAAGCGCTGCTGCAGGCGCTTACCAAGGGCGGCTTTGACGCGGCATTCGGCGGAGCGCGTCGTGACGAAGAGCGCTCGCGTGCGAAGGAGCGCATCTATTCGTTCCGTGATCGACACGGCCAGTGGGATCCCAAGAACCAGCGCCCTGAGCTGTGGAATTTGTACAACAGCAAGATCATCAAAGGCGAGAGCATCCGGGTGTTCCCGCTGTCGAATTGGACGGAGCTGGATATCTGGCTGTACATCCATCTGGAAAATATCCCGATTGTGCCGCTGTATTTTGCCAAAGAGCGCCCAGTGGTTGAGCGTGACGGCGCGCTGCTGATGGTCGATGATGACCGACTGCCGCTCAAAGCAGGCGAGAAGCCGCGTATGGAGCTGGTGCGGTTTCGCACTTTGGGTTGCTACCCGCTTACTGGGGCGGAGCGCTCGCCAGCGACCACCTTGCCAGAAATTATTAAAGAGATGCTCTTAGCCCGCAATTCCGAGCGGGCAGGGCGATTGATTGATTTTGATGAAGATGCCGCGATGGAAATGAAGAAGCGCGAGGGTTACTTCTGATGTCAGGGCAAATCACAGCAGAGAACGTCGACCAGTACCTCGAGCAGCACCAGAAGAAGGAGTTGCTTCGCTTTGTGGCCGTTGGCTCGGTGGACGACGGTAAGTCGACGCTGATCGGCCGCTTGCTGCACGACACTCAAGGGATCTACGACGATCAATTGAGTGCGGTGAAGCGCGCTTCCAAGCAAGGCGGCAGCGAGATCGATTTCTCGCTCTTCACCGATGGGCTGAAGGCCGAGCGCGAGCAGGGCATCACCATCGACGTGGCCTATCGCTACTTTTCGACGGACAAGCGCAAATTCATCATCGCGGATACTCCCGGGCACGTGCAGTACACGCGCAATATGGCCACCGGTGCGTCGACGGCGAACGTGGGCATCATTCTGATCGACGCGCGCTTGGGTGTGCTGCAGCAATCGCGCCGTCACGCGTACATTGCCTCGCTCTTGGGCATTCCGCACCTCGTGGTGGCGGTCAACAAGATGGATCTGATGGAGTACAGCGAGCAAGTCTATCGCGACGTGGTCCAGACTTTCTCTGCCTTTGCTAAGCCCCTGGGCTTCAAAGATGTCACTTTCATTCCCATCAGCGCGTTGGGCGGTGACAATGTTGTCACGAAAAGCAAACTGATGCCGTGGTGGGAGGGCGGCACTATGCTGCAGTACCTGGAAACCGTGCCGATCGCGACGGATCGCAATCTGACCAATTTCCGTTTCCCGGTGCAGTATGTGCTGCGCCCGGATCTGAATTATCGCGGATTCTCGGGGGAAGTTTCCTCCGGCGTGGTGAAGAAGGGCGACTCCGTCGTGGTGCTTCCTTCGCGCAAGCAAACGCGCATTGTGGGCATTGATACCTTCGACGGCGAACTGAATGAGGCTCACACGCCAATGGGCGTCACGCTGCGTTTGGCGGACGAAATCGACATCAGTCGCGGCGACATGTTGGTGCACCCCACGGACGTGCCGCAAGTGACGCGATCTTTTGATGCCATGGTGGTGTGGCTCAACGAACGCGCCGCGGACACTCAGAAATCCTACCTACTGAAACACACGACCCAGTTGGTGCGTGCTCAGATCAAAACCGTGGCCTTCAGTGTGGATTTGGAAACGCTGGGTCAACTCCCGGCGACCAGCCTGGGGTTGAACGAGATCGGCAAAGTGCGCATCGAAACCCGGCGCCCCTTGTACCTCGACCCTTATGCGGTGAATCGCGCAACCGGCAGCTTCATTCTGATTGATTCATTGTCGAACAACACGGTGGCGGCCGGCATGATTCTGCCCGGGGCCGAAGCGAGCGCGTCCAGCACGGATGATCGCGGTGGCTCACAGGTGAGCGCGCAAGAGCGGCGCGAGCGATTGGGGCAAAGCGGCGCGGTGGTGGTGATCCAAGGTGAGCAGGGCGCGAGCACGGAATTGGCTTTTGCCGTTGAGCGCACCCTGTTCGACCATGGACATGTCTCGGTCGTGCTTGATGCGGGGAACAACAACCTCTCCGCTGAGCAGGCCGCCTCTTTTGCTGCGACCAGCGCGCGCTCCGGACTGATTTGCGTCGTGATCGGGGCGCCAACCTCGGACGTGGCACAGCGGCTGCGCGGGGTGCTCGAGCCAAAGAGCGTGCTCAACGTCACACCCGGTGCGAGCACGTCCGGGGATGTTTCTGCTTCAGGCGATCTCAAGCTCAAGTTCGACAAAGACAGCGCCGAACGTGCTGCGGCCGCGGTATTGGCTGCACTTTCAACCCGGAACATATTTATAAGTAATTGAAATAATTGACTTTTATCTGCTCTCCCTCGCTGACTCGGCCGTTTCGTGACAGGGTCGGCACCCGGCGGGGTGGGGCAGTCTAAAGGTCCTACCGCCCTTACACTTCACTCACGAGGAAACCATGCGAAACAAGATTGTTGTCTCTGGAATCGTCGCGCTCATGGCTGCCAGTTGTGGCCACAGCGAAGATGAATGGCAAGCCCAGCTGGCGAAATACAACCAACTCAACGACAGTTATCAAAAAGAAAAGGCAGCGAACGCGCGCGCCAGCGCCGATCTGAGTGCCGTCGAAGCCCAGGTGGCCGAGCTGACCGCAAAGCTGCGCGAAATGGGCGTCAATGTGGAGACTCTCTCCACCGAAAAAGAACGCCTGAACGGCAACCTGCAACAGATGCAGCAAGCGTTGGATGAGTACAAGCAACGCGCAGCCCAACTTGAGCGCATCAAGCAGCGCTTCGAGCAATTGCGCGACAAACTGCAAAAGCTCACAAATTTGGGGCTGAAAGTGCAGATCCGCCACAACCGCATGGTGATCTCGTTGCCCGGCGACGTGCTGTTCGCTTCCGGCTCGGATAAATTGAAGCCGGAGGGCGTCCAAGTGCTCCACAGCGTGGCCGACGTGATCCGCGGCGACGCACAATTGTCGAAGCGCTACTTCCAGGTTGCAGGCCATACGGATTCCAAGCCGCTGATGGGTGGCAAGTTCAACGACAACTGGGGCCTTTCCGCGATGCGCGCCCGCCAGGTGCTTGTTTATTTGGTCGCGCCCACTGATGCCAAAGATGGCGGTGGCGGGCTCAACCCCACGCAACTGCACGCCGCGGGCTACGGCGAGACCGATCCAGTGGCAAGCAACGACACCGACGATGGCAGGCAGACCAACCGCCGCGTGGAGCTGGTGCTGATGCCGGACGTCGAGGAAATGCTCGATCTCAAGTCGCTCCTGTAAGTTGGGAGTCTAGCTGCTGGGCGCCCAGTTAAGGGGCGCCCGGTTGCCGGGCGGCCAGTTACAAGGTGGCCAGTTACAAGGTGCCAGTGTAGGAGGGACGAAAAATCTGCGGTTGGAGGACGTCGTGACAGGGCTCTTTGGAGAAACCGACCCCCATGGACCGCCGTAGCTCCCATGTGGGCACCGTCAGCGCCGCTGTGGTCGGTTCCGACGGGTTGGGCCACATTTCCCACCCTGGTACGGCACCTCCGCGCGCCGATCGGGACGCAGAGCCCACGCTCGAATCCCTCATGAGCGACTACGTCAACGGCAGCAGCGACGGCTTTGACCGCCTGTACCGCAAGGTTTCACCCAAGCTATTCGGGTACTTGCTGAGGCTCACGCGCAACCGCGAGCGCGCTGAAGATCTGCTGCAAATCACTTTCTCTAAAATCCATCGCGCCCGGGACAGCTATTTGCAGGGTGCGCCGCTGCTTCCCTGGGTCCTGGCCATTGCTCGTCGGTCCTTTTACGACGAACGGCGTGCCAGTCGCTCGCGGCACGAGCACTTGAGCCCCGACGGAGAGCTGCCGGAGCCGGCGCCAGCAGAACCCAAAACGCGCAGTGACGCTGCCGAAACCCTAGAGCGTGCCCTAGATTCACTACCTGAGGCGTACCGCGAGGCGATTCAATTGACCAAGATCACCGGGCTCAGCTTGAACGAAGCAGCGGAAGTGTTGGGAACGACGCCGACTGCGATCAAATTGCGTGTACACCGCGGTTACGTCGCGTTGCGCAAATCACTCGATGCGGCTGCAGCGGAGGGTTCTTGATCATGGAAACCGACGAGCTGTTTGCCACGCTGCAAGAAAAGGAACAAGAGCGCGCCTTGCCTTCGGATGCGTGCAACAAACAAATTCGCGCAGCGTGTACCGGGGATCTCAAAGCCTGTCAGGCAATGAGTGCAAAGACGCGCAGTTTGGCCTCGCTGGGGCTTTTGTTGTTTGTGGGGCTCTCCGTGCTGCTCTTGGCGCGTCAGCGCCTTTCGGGTGTCACCGCGGCTGCCTTGTGGGGCGCCACTGGTTGGGCTCTGATTCAAGTGCTGGTGTTGGTCTTTGGGTTAACGCGTCAGCGGGGAAGCTCCGCGCGAGTGCGCGTGGGGCTGGCACTGTTAGTGCCGACCGCTTTCTTCGGTTATCTGACCCTGATCCGCAGCAGCACTTCCAGCTTCTCGGAGTTCGTGCAGCAACCCCAACAGACACAGCACGCAATGCACTGCGGCCTGTTCAGTTTCGTGATCGGTTCAGTCGCCGCTGTCAGCATCATGCTGTTGTGGCGGCGAACGGATCCGTTCACGCCGCGTATCACCGGATCTTTGGCGGGTTTAGCGGGCGGCCTCGCGGCAGCCACTCCCGTGGGCTTGGTGTGTCCAGGTACGGACGGTTGGCATCTGTGTTTGGCGCATGGGCTGAGTTTGGTGTTGGTCGTCGCGTTGGGTGCCGTGCTCGGAAGGCGCTGGCTTTCCCCTTAGCCGGCCATGAACGCAGGAAGGCCCACTCATGTGGAGGATCAGCCGCGAAACTTGGTGGAGCTGGGGCAAGACGCTGGTCCTGGCGGTGGTGATTGCGCTCTTGGTGCGCACTTTGGCGCGGTCCGGCTCTGGCCCCAAAACGGGCATCAACGCGCTGGATTTTGACTTGCCCGAAGCGGGAAGCGGTGAGCGTCTGTCACTTGCGCAGCTGCGCGGCACGCCCGTTTTGATTGAAGCGATGACGAGTTGGTGCGGCGTGTGTCAACGGTCGGCTGGCGCTTTACGCGATGCGGCCAACGCGACGCGAACAAAGCCTGTGCGCTTCGTCAGTGTCGTGTTGGATTCAAATCCCAGGGCCGCGGAGCAACTCAAGCAAGCTTGGGGCATTGAGCACGATCTGTTGGTCGACGACGGCAGCTTTGCCCGCAGCTACAATATCTCAATGCTGCCCACGTTCGTGCTCATCGATGCTGCGGGCAAAGTGCGAGCGGTTGAAAGTGGCCTGGCCGATCGCGATGACATTGAAGGCTGGATCAGCTCACTCGACTGACTCGCACACCGGTCATTCTGGCGCGCGGTCGATGGCCTTCCACTGCGCGTCACGTCGCTCAACTTTCACCTGAGCGCGCGTCTCTTTGCCGTCTTGCTGCGAAATGGTGCGTATCACCACCACTGTCCCCTCGTAGCGCAGCACCTCTGCTTGCGTGAGCACTGGCTTACCACCGCCGCAATTGTGCGCGGCCCCACACTGCGCTTGCCTTGCCGTCAGTTGCTCTTTCAGAGCTCCATCTGCCAGCTCAAGCGCCCCCGACACGTCGCCGCTGAGGTCGCGTTGTTGCAGTTCAATCGCCGTGTCTTTTGCGGTCGTTGTCAGCTGCGCCTTGGCGAGCGGCTTGGGCTCCTTGAACTCCGGCGGGTGCTTGTTGCACGCAAATTCGGCGCCACCCCAGCACGCCAGAGTGACCATGAATACCACTGCCGCCATGAACAGTGCCTGCCGCTCGGTGTGCACCAAACCAGGCGGCTCAATAGCAGCGGGTTCTGTCGCGGCAACGGGCGCAACAGGTTCGCTCACTTTCCCAGGATTTTGAGGTGCGGCGCCCTGCGACACGAGCGCCACTGTATTCGACTTCCCCCCGCTGGCAAGCGCCATCTACACTCGGGGTAGCGCCCTTCGCATGGCCCCTGTCGACGCTCCGCCAATGCCCGATTCGGAATTGGGCTCCGTGCCCGCTCAGCGCGTGCTGTTTGACCTCATGGCGGTGGATTTGAACCATCGCTGGCTCGCTCGAAGTGCCCGCACGTTTGCCTGGCTGCTCACCGCGTACACCTGTGTTCCGTTTCTTTTTCTGGGCAAACACTCAACGCTTTTTGCTCAGCTCACGCTGCGTGAGAATCTGATCACCCTTTCTTGGCTCGCCGGCATCGCTTCGCTGGTAGTTGCTTCTCCGCAATTGGCCCCCGCTACAGAGTCGTTGGCGCGTCTTCGGGGTGTGTCGGCGGCCGCCCTTGAGCGGGTGCAATGGGCGGCCGCTTGTAATGTGCCGTTCAGAATTCTGGCCCCCGCGGGGCTTGTGATCAGTGCCCTTTCAACACTGCGTAGCGCGTCACCTTCTGCACTGGCGCAGGGCCTGTTTCACTTGGTCGGAGTGGCGTGTTACCTCTTGTTCGCCGCAGGTCTATTGGGACTCTGTGCGCTGTGGGCACGACGCTTGAGCCCCAAGCGCGGACGTTTGTTGTTCTTGATCGTGATACTGGTCCCGCTCCTGCTGGAGCCCGCCTTGCCACTGACGAGCCTTCCCACACTACTGGGACAATTGCTGACGCTGTGCCTCAACCTCGGAGGCGCCCTATGAGCAATCTGTCGTTCTCGACGGTGCAAAGCGGGCCCTTGCTGGATTGCACAGTGAGTCTTCATCCGGGCGTGCATTGGTTGCTGGGCAACGAACCTGCCGCGGCGGCCAGCGTCATTGATTTAGCTTCTGGGCTGAGCCGACCGCGACGCGGCACAGTGACGCTCAATGACGTCACCTTGCACCGCGCTGCGTCACCGGCGGAATTGGGTACGCTTCCCGCGCGGGTTCACTTGCCACGCGTGACGGTGGAATCCCTCTTGGAGCGAGTGCTGAGGCTCAAACAGAGCGATCAGGATCCAGCCGGGTTGCTTGCACAGTGGGATTTGCTGGAGTGGACGAAACGACCGTGTCAGCATTTGTCAATCAGAGAAGCGCGGGTGATCGCCTTGTTGATCGCGCTCGCTACGCCGCGCACTAAGCTGCTTTCACTGTTCGAGCCCTTTGTGCTCGGTTTGTCGCCACACAAGATTGAGCACCACTTGCACACCGCCGCTGCGACGGGCGCGGTGGTCTTGATCGCAGCGCCCAGTGTGAGCCCTCACTCATCGTGCACGCTCAATTCGGCTTCCGTACTGATGCTCAAGAACGGGCGCGTTCTCAGCGCGAGCGACGCAAAAATCTCATCAGATAAGGTGCCGCTCGTCGCGCTCAGAATCGTCTCAGCGCAAGCGCGCACGCTTGCTGAAGGTCTCAGTACGGACGCGTGCGTCAGCGGTCTCACTATCGATGAGCCTTCCTCACCGCATTTGCTCGAGGTGAGCGGCCCGGATGCCGCAGCGTTGGCCAACGCGGTGGCACAGGCTGCGTTACGCACGAACGCGGAGATCTCTCAGATGACCCTGGAGACGCACCATCGGCGACCCGAAATGGAGGGCGCATGAATCGCTCGCCGTGGATTAGCGTCGAATTGGGCTTCAGGCACACACTGTCGTTCACTCAAACCCGCTTCTGGGTTGTGTTGCTCGGAGTGAGCAGCGTTTGGGCGATTTTGATGTCGCACGTTGCCCGCGACGCGAGCCCCACCGAAGCGACCACCGCGGCGCTGGTGGGCCCCATCTTCGGGATCGCTGTCCCGATCGCACTGTTCATTTACTGCCGGCACGTTGAACAGGAAGGGCTGCGGGAGGCGGCGATCACTGCGTCGGCGCTTGGAATGAGTCGCCCCGCGTTTGCATTGGGTGCCACCTTGGCCCTGGTTGCTTCCGCCATTGGCCTGTCGATTGTCTTGGGCCTATTGCCGCTGATGCTCAATCGAGGTGTCGCTGACTTCGCAAGCCTTGCCGATCTTGGCACCACGGTTTGGGTGGTCAGTCTGGGGGCGGCAGCCTACGTCTGTTGCTTCGCTGCCCTAGGGGCCAGCGGGAGCTGGGTTCAAGGGTTCGCTTTTCTGCTGCTCGATTGGGGGTTCGGATCCAAGGCGGGCCTCTCTGCCCTGGTCTGGCCGCGCGCCCATTTGGCAAGCCTGTTGGGGGCCGCAACGGCGCTGCCGGCGAGCGCGGGAACCAGCGTTTTAATGCTGTGGGCCCTAGTGATCGTGTCTACGGCTCTATTGATCTTTCGCTTAAGCCGTTGAGTTGGGTGGCCTGGGGCTTGAGGTGGCGCTAGCGTTAGTGGGCAATGCAGGTGCATTACGAGTTCGCCGATCGGCAAGCGCTCAAGGCGCGGCTCGAGTCGACCGGCGACACGCATGAGCTGGATGTCCCGCGGGCCAGCCCGTTGCCCCACGACGGGGATTGGGTGGCCGCTCATTTCTGCGCGGGGGCCGTACGTTTCACCGTGGCGGCGCGCGCGTGTGTGAACGCCCAGGCGGCACATTTGATATTCGAAGATCGCGACTGGGAGCGGTTGCACGCTCTGTTGAATCTACCCTCATTTGAGCCGGCCAATTCACCCCAGCAGCCCAAAGTGCTCTTGGTCGACTACGACACCGACACCTGTCAAGTCGTCAGCGCGTTGCTGGATCAAGCTGGATACCACACGGCAGTGGCGCATTCTCCCGAAACGGCCTTTGAGTTGTTACAACGTGACGACTGGCAGCTGCTGATCGTGGATTGTCAAATCGCGGGTAAAGGCTCTCCGGGCTTTTGCCGCCGTATTCGCAGCGACGGGCGCAGCGGCAGAGTGCCCATCTTGTTCATGAGCGTGCGCGACGAACAAGAAGTGGCCCGCGACACCCGCGCCGCGGGGGCGGACGATTTCATCATGAAGCCATTTCGTGCGCCGGAGCTGGTCGCACGCGCGCAGAGCCTACTCAGTGTGCCCTGTGGTATTTGGCGCTAGCGAATTACTGTGGTGGTAGGCCGCGCAGCGGATCGTACTCGGACGATTTGTCGGCGCGAGCGCGCTGGTGTTTGGCTTTCGAACGATCCAGCGCATCTTTCATGGCTGCGAAATCCAGCGTCTGTGGGCTGGATTGCACCGCTGCAGGCTTGGCCGCGGGGACCTTTGTTGAACGCGCTGGCGAAGGAGCGACGGAACTCGGCGCGATCGGTTTTGCCGCCGGGAGCGTCGCGCTCTCTGATGCGGCCTGTGGCAACGATGAGATATCGACCGTGGGCGCTTTGTCGGCCTCTTCTGGTTGCACGACGGAAGCAGCGGGGACGGCCTCGGCAGGCGCTGGGTTTGCCTGGTTTTGGTTTGCCTGGTTTTGGATTGCCTGGTTTGGGGCTTGTTGGGGCTGTGCTTGGGGCACTGCTGGGGTCATGGCGTGGGGCGCCGCCAGCTCGTAGCGTCGAGCGAGGCTGTGTAGATCATCAATTTGATACATCAGGTTGAGATGATGGAGCAGCGCTTCTGTACCGGTGAGGGTGTTGATATCCGGTGCGCCCGCAACGCGGGCGGCGAGCGCCGAGTACTGCGCCTGCATCCCAATCGAACCGGCCAATCGTGACAGTTGCCCGAGCCGATGTGCGACGAATAGGCCCCCGCAGATCACCACCAACACGAACACGCTGCTCCAAGGAGAAGCGGTCGAAGATTCGTGATGATGGATCGGTGCCACATCGTAGGCAGCAGGTGCCATGCTGTTGGGCACGAGTGAGTCGACGTTGGGCCGGGTTTCTGCTCTCACTCCGGCCACCACGCCCAGCGGCACCCAGCTATTCATGGCAGTGCTGCACACCAGTGTTTCATCGTTGATCACGTCCAGCCGATAAGCGTCATCGAGCTGCTCCAAGGAGAGCGTGCGCACGTCATTAGGGCCGAATGCGACGAACCACGAGTCGTCCGCCTGCGCGTTGTGGGCTTGCGCGTACATCATGAGTTGGAAAATACCTATTCTTTTGCGTAGGGCAAGAGCACGACCCAGAATTGCTCCCCGATTTGCCCAGGATTGATGGCTGATCTCTTGGGCGTGTAGTTTTCCAGTTACGAATCGCTAACGCTGGCGGGCGCTGTGGCGGATTCCGCACTTGACGTATAGGCATTGAAGAACCTGCCAAGGAGCGAACAATGCAGAACTTTGATGATCCTGATCTGTTGGCCATGGGTGTGCGGCGCCGCGGCTTTCCTATGGGTTGGGTGTTCTTCTTCTTGGCTGTGATCGCCAGTGGGATCTTCGTGGGGGCGTACTACTTGCCGCTATACAATGGGCACCAGAGGCTAGCGTCTGAACACGAAGCGC